>JAJKIL010000153.1 GCA_021154515.1 Niastella sp.
AAATATATACCCATCACCAATGATCTGATGCGCGGTAACCGCATCGTTATGATCAAGCAACTACTTTCCTTACGCACCTATCACGATATTCCGGTAAAAAGTATTGGCAAAGGCTGGTTAATGCTGGGCGGTAGTACCGACCTGCAAAAAGGCCCCGGTTATTATGCCGGCGACCTCAGCGGCATTACGGCTAAAAAAGTGCCCTTCTGGTTTAGCCCGTTCTACAAACCAGGAAAAAAGATAGCCCGCACCAAGGACTGGAACAGTAAAATTGAAGCTATTGTCGAGGAAGCTCCCAACTGGGATATTGGCTTTGTAGTGGGCGTTCCGGCCTGGATACAAATGTGTATGGAAAAGATCATCGAGCGATACCAGCTCAATTCCATCCACGACATGTGGCCAAACCTGGCTTTCTTTGTTCATGGCGGCGTTTCCTTTGAACCTTATAAAAAAGGATTTAATAAACTGGTGGCCCGGCCGCTTACGTTTATTGAAACCTACCTGGCTTCGGAAGGCTTTATCGCCTACCAGGACCGACAGGATTCGCCGGGGATGAAACTGGCCCTGAATGATCATATCTTTTTTGAATTTGTGCCTTTTAACGGGGATAACTTCGATGCCGATGGCAACCTGGTTGAAAACCCCGAGGCATTAATGATACACCAGGTAGAAGAAGGCAAGGACTATGCGATCCTGCTGAGCACCACAGCCGGCGCATGGCGCTATTTAATTGGCGACACTGTTCGGTTTGTTGATAAAGATCGTTGTGAAATAATCATTACAGGTCGTACCAAACACTTCCTGAGTCTTGTGGGCGAACACCTGAGTGTTGACAATATGAATAAAGCCATTAAGCTGGCCAGTGAGGAAATGAATGTAGACATTCCTGAATACACGGTGGCCGGTATACCGCATGGCTTGTTCTTTGCCCATCAATGGTGGATTGCCTGCGACGATGCAGTTGATACGGAATTGTTGCGTCAGAAAATAGATAATTGTCTGAAGGACATCAACGATGATTATGCGGTGGAAAGGAACAGCGCGTTGAAGGATGTTTACCTGAACGTATTACCCGTTTCAAAATTCATGGAGTTTATGCACCTGAAAGGAAAGATCGGCGGCCAGCATAAATTTCCACGTGTTATGAAGGGTAAGATGTTTGAGGACTGGCAAAAGTTTATTGAAACCGGCGCCCTTTAACAACCCTATATTTCAATACGTTCGGAATCCCCGATATGTTTTCCTACCTTGCGTATACGTATATTAAAATTGGAATATCTATAAGGACGTAAGCATGTGGCAAGCCATTATAAGTGGGTTAACGCTGGGTTGTATTCTTGCTCTCTCTGTAGGGCCCGTCATATTTACTATTATAAAGCAAAGTATTAACAACGGTCATACCGGTGGGTTAAGTTTTGTTGCGGGGGTATGGTTGAGTGATATCCTCCTGGTAGTAATAAGCAATGTTTTCTCAGCTCTTGTAGCCACTTTGCTGGAAGAATACGGCAATGTGATCGGGTATTTGGGAAGCGTTTTCCTGGTAGGTGTGGGCGTCTATTATTTGTTCTTTAAAAAAGTGACCCTTCGTACAGATGCTGAAGGCAATGCCATCAAGTTTCGCAAGCGGGATATATTCAAGATCATGTCGAGCGGCTTTTTTTTGAATACGCTCAACCCCAGTGTATTTTTCTTTTGGCTGGGAACCGCATCTGCCTTTTCAAAATATAACCTCAGTCAGCGGCTACTGATCTTCTCTGTTTGCGTGGCCTTAAATATCGCCGCTGATATCTTAAAAGTAATGCTGGCCGGGAAACTTCGTAACAAACTTACATTGCATAACATCTCCATAATAAACAAGATCTCGGGTATTATCCTGGGCTGTTTTGGTATAGCCCTTTTTATTACTTCTTATTTCAAGATCATGAACCATTAACCGGGTTGTACGTTCTTATTGCAGCCTTTAACAAATCATTAGTGAAATAACAAAAAGGCCCTGTGTAACTTGGTACCGCATGAAGCAAACCCTATTTTTCATATTACTGGTATCCATAGCAGAAGCATCCTTATCCCAACCGGCTGATTTTATTGTTTTAAGAAAGCGTAACAACCGCACCTTAAAGACTTATTATCCCGGGGCTTTTATTTCAGCCACTACATATAATGGTTTTTCCATAAACGGTTTTATTAAAGCGATCAGGAACGACTCGGTGATCATATTGCAACAGCAGCGCCAATTGGTAGGAACCGAATTTGGTACTGCGGTGGATACGGTTTCTTACACAATGGGTGTGGATTATCATGAGATAAAAGCTTTTCATTATACCAGCCAATATACATGGGGTCGCAAAAGAGGTTTTGCTGAAGTGACCATTCCTAAACTGATGAAATTGGGCGGAATTGGGTTTTTAGTGCTTGAGCTGGTGAATACCGCTTACAGAAAAGAATCTATCTCAAAAGATAACAAACTGGTGCCCCTGGGCATTGCTGCCGGTGTGGCCGCAACAGGATTTGCCATCACCTATTTTCAAAACAAAGCCGATAAGGCCGGGGGAAAATATAAGGTGGTTTATGTGAAAAATTCCAAATAGGAAAATATAGTCCCTCCATACAACGTTAAGTGAACAGCAATCAAAATTGTATCTTGCAAGCCAAAGCAGTTCCGAACTCATGTCAACTAAAGTGAAAGAAAAAGCCCGTAAAATTTGGCGTTTTATAAAATGGACTTTCCTCTTTCTATTCATATTCCAGTTATTCTATATTCTCCTCTTAAAGTGGGTTGACCCGCCATTTACTCTTACTCAATTGGGTAGCTTATTTAGTGGTTATGGGCTGAAGCGCGATTATGTTCCCATGAAGGATGTTTCATCCTATGCCCGCCTGTCGTTTATTGCTGCTGAAGACCAGTTATTCCCCGATCACAACGGGTTCGACTGGAAGAGCATTAACAAGGCAATGGAATACAACAAGAGAAAGCCCAACCGAATAAAAGGCGCTTCCACCATTAGCCAGCAGGTTGCTAAAAATGTTTTCCTGTGGCAGGGCCGCAGCTGGTTTCGCAAGGGCATGGAAGTGTATTTCACCTTTATGATCGAATTGTTATGGGGCAAGAACCGCATTATGGAAATGTACCTCAACGTTTCGGAAATGGGGCCTGGTATTTTTGGGATAGAGGCTGCTGCGCAGAATTATTTTAAGAAGCCTGCCAAAAGGCTTACCCGTCAGGAAGCTGCCATGATTGCCTCCTGTATGCCCAACCCAAAGAAGTTTACCGTTAAGCCATTGTCGCGCTATGTGGCTAACCGTTATCCCTGGGTAATGCGTCAAATGGTGTTTCTGCAAAATGACCCCGATATTCAAAAAATACTGCAATAGTTATAGCATAGTCAGCTCAAACTCGGTACTGTTAATGGTGGGAAAACCCGGGATAACCGAGCCAATGCACAGGCGCGCAGTATAGGCTCCTTTTAATATGTTCCAGGGAATGGTAACAGTCAGCGAAAGTTTATTACCGGTTAATTGTTTAACGGTAATGCCGGTATTGATAAAGTCATGCACATCTCCATTAACATATAACACCAGCCAGATGGGAGTTCCGCTATAAACAGGTTGTTGAAAAAGTGCCTGATAGTTTTTAGGAATAGTAACGTTTGTATTTATTTGAATAGATCGTTGCTTCAGACAGGTACACCTGATTGTTGAAAACAACACCCGCGAAAACGAATAATACCCTTCCTGCACACCATCTTGTGGAAAACGCCACCCATGCAGTTGAAAACGCCGTTGATAGCCTTCGTTGTTATCCGGCACATCCATATAAACCGTTTTCCCGATCAGCGAATCTTCAATGGGCCACATATTAAAATTATTGCGGCGATAGTCTGGCGAGTTCAGGGAGAAAGCCAGTGTACCTGTATAGAACCAGTATTTGGCTGCACGCTGATAGGTATTTACGAATACCACCGGTAAATTCCCTGCCTGCCGGCGCATCTCGGTTGTCCATTTACGGTTACCGTGAAACTCGTTTTGTTTTATTGACAAAACAGCCGGGAACCAGGACATAAGGTATAGCCGGCCCGCTAATACAATCAACAGGGTGATAGGGATACTTCTATATACCCATTTTTGTAATTGATAATGCTGAACCAGGTACCGGTGGCTTAAAACCATTAACGGAATGAATGCAGCAACTGTCCAATTGGCTTCTACCCTTCCTTTGTAAGTGCTTATTAAGAATGCGATGTATATTCCAATGAGCGAATATTTCATGGCGCGTTCCACTGCCAACACAGGCCGGTACATAAATGCGGCCCATAACAACAGCCAGCCTATTACTGGGCCGGCAAATGCTATTTGCCCCAGGATGTATTCAGTGGTGAATGAAAATTTGTAACCCGAGGCATTTCTTTCAAATAAATGAAACTGTATTGAAGGAAAATTATGTTTGTACTGCCAATACATATGCGGCGCAAACAGAACCAGGCAAACAGCCCCGGCCACCCAGGTATATTTGTTTTTGAATAATTTCAAATTTGATAACAGCACCAATCCAATTATCAGTACACCATGATACTTGCTGTATAACAGACACGCCATGACAATGCCTGTTAACAGGGAATTTGTAAGATTGGTTTTTTGTAGAAAACGCTGGTACAGCCAAAAAAACAGTACTGTAAAAAATAAGAGTGGGATGTCGGGCGCTGCCAGTATGCCGCCAATTTGTGCAACAGCTATAGACAGCACTACGGCATAAAACAACCGGTCATCTTTTTTACAGGTTAGTTGTTGAACAAAAAATATAGTAGCAGTATTGAGAAGTAAGATGAAAAAGCGTACACCCAACTCATTATGAAAAATGGCATAGCCTGCTTTTATTAACACAGCGATCATTGGGGGATGATCGAAGTAACCCCAATCCATAAAGCGGGAGTACACCCAGTAATAGGCTTCGTCATCGAACAGTTCTGTGGTAGCAGCCTGAATAATACTAATCAAAACCCACCCTACATAAAACAACAGTCGATGATGTTTTTGCAGTACGTGTCGCATAACTACTACAACAGCACAATTATAAAAAGAGTTTTATGGTGCAAATAAATCGTTAACGGCTTTGATAGCTTTTTGGAACCGCTCATCATAATTCCCCGAGATCTCTACCCAGGGAACCGATTGGTTAAGCATAATGTTCCTGTATATATTGTATAAATCCTTGCGTGGGCCGGGATTGGGGTATTCACGTAATACATCATAAGCCCAGGGCAGGTCTATATTGCATAAAAGGTATAAATCATATTTCCTTTTTGTAATTTGATCAAGAGTCCACTGATGACACTTTCCAAATACAAACTCACCCCATACTTTCATTACATACTGATCTGTGTCAATAAACAGCAGTGATGCATCCTTCGCTTTCCCGATATAGCTATCTTCTAATGCTACCTGACCCTTTGCAATAGTGAGCAGGTCATCGAAGGTGTAGTTCATACCATTTACCGTGAGGTATTCCCGGGCGTATTCCGGCACCCAACTGGTTTTATAATAATCAGCCAACTGCTCGCACAGGGTGCTTTTGCCTGTTGATTCAGGACCTATAACTACTACCTTTTTCATGCTTGTATATTAGCTTGCAATTTTCGGGCTCGTTTCATCCATTCCAGTAATCCAAAAACCGCCATTATAAACAGGATAAAGTAAAATACGCTGGTGAATACATATTGTTTAACAAAGTATAATGGTATAGAGGCAATGTTGGTCACTATCCACCAGAACCAGCTTTCCACTTTCTTTTTGGCCATCAGCCACATGCCGGTGAAAGCGGTGGAGGAAGCAAAGGCGTCTGCCCAGGGAATGGTAGCTGCATAGAAAGCATTCTTTAACCAGGTCAATGCACTGAAGATGGCGATATAGAAGAACGCGCAGAATAGCAATTGCTGCACCCATTCCCGTCTGGTTGAGAATTGTACGGTTACCACGTAATGTTCCTCTTTGTCTTTTTTCACCCACAGCACCCACCCATAGATGCTCATGATGGTATAATACAGGTTTACGCTTGCTTCGCCGAAAAGGTGGCCATCAATACTCAGGAATATATAAATTATGGTGCTTATCAGGCCTACAGGGTACACCCAAATGTTCTCAATTCTCGAGAACCATACACTTGCAATACCAGCAAAAACTGCAATATATTCAGGCAATGTGGTGTTGCGCATACCTTCCACAAATTGCTTTATGATTTCATCGTACGTCATGTAATAAAAAATGCAAGATAGCTTTATTGAGAATATAATTACAGGCGCCAATTTCTTCATTTTCAATATCAAACCGGTTTCCGATATTTGGCCCATAAATTACACACCCATTGAGTTATTTTACTAATAAGACCGTATGGATCACCGGCGCCTCATCTGGAATTGGCGAAGCGCTTACCTATGAACTGGTAAAACAGGGCGCCAGAGTTATTGTTTCGGCCCGCCGCTCAGCCGAATTGAAACGTGTGCAGCAGGCGGCTGGTTCATCCAATGTATATGTGCTTCCGCTCGACCTGGAAGCGCCCGCTACCTTTCCCGCCAAAGTACAAGAAGCCATCGGCGCCTTTGCTCAAATAGATGTAATGATCCATAATGGGGGCATTAGTAACCGCGGTACTGCAAAAGACACGTTGCCAGCCGTGCAGCGTAAGGTAATGGAGATAGATTATTTCAGCTATATAGAACTAACCAGGTTGTTATTGCCACATATGCTGCAGCGTAAATCGGGTCATATAGTGGCCGTCAGCAGTGTGATGGGCAAAATAGGAACGCCCATGCGTTCGGCGTATGCGGCGGCCAAACATGCCCTGCATGGCTTTTTCGATTGTCTGCGGGCCGAGGTTTGGCAGGACAATATAAAAGTTACCCTGATTATGCCGGGTTATATCCGCACCGAGGTTTCTATTAATGCGGTTACTGCTTCGGGCGAGAAATTAAACCAGCTGAGTAAAAATATTGGCGGAGGCTTTCCGGCCGATAAAACGGCGCAGCAGATATTGAAGGCGGTACAAAAGGGGAGATATGAAAAGTTTGTTGGCAAGCCTTTCTCCCAGGAATGGATGGCTATTCATTTGATGCGATTGTTCCCAACCCTGGCCATCAATATATTTAAAAAGGCAGTGCCGCACTAAGGCGCTTATTTTTCGCAAAGCTTTTTCAGGTTCCTGAGGCCTTCACTAAACTGGCGGTCGAGGTTTTTGTGAAACATATATCCCTTTAAACGACCCATTGGGTATGGTAACGCGCCAAAATTCTGCCAGGTTACTTTTGTTTCATCACTGCCCCAGTCTTCAAAAAGCCAGTTGTCGCGGGCGATGGTTTTTATGGGGCTTATAAATTCGAGATCAAAATTAAGATGGTGTTCGTCAATATCGCGCAGGGTGAGGCTGCCTGTACCGCGTTTGCTTCCCTTCCAGGAATATTTATGGCCGGGTCTTTTTGATAACCCGGTGATGTCGCTTTTGCTTTTGTCGCCTTTTTGTTGCCAGGGGTTCCAAAGAATATAATTATGGAAGTCGGCCACTTTATCCATAACGTAGGCACATGGTTTTTTAATGATGGCTGATTTCTCTATAAAATAGCCATCTGGTAAAAAAAGGGCGATGATCAGCAGGAGCACTATCACCACCACTAGTATGCCCAAAATATACAGAATGGTCATAAACCTGCTGTTTTACTGAATTTACTGCATTCCTTCAAGACAGCCAAGCCGGTTTATTAAATTAAATGGCCAGTGTTTAAAAGTCGAACCGGACAGCTGCTGTAGTATAAAAGAGATTATCAGCTTTTTGCGAAGAAGATCCGTTGGCGGCGATTACATTTTGGGGTATTACATAAGCCGGTGTAACGATGATATTCATTTTGCCATAGCCATAAATTACAGGACAGGAAAGCTCATACGACATTAAACTGAAACGGCTGCTGTTTTGGGTAACCGCCTGGCTGCCTACCGGTATAAGCAGCAAACGCTTTTCCTGCATGTATGTTTTTGAAAAACGTTGCGTGCCAAAATAGCTGTAAGCAGACGGTGTAATAACCAAAACACCTTTTTTGCTAACCGGATCAATACGGAAGGCGTGATTCACTCCCGCATAAGCGCCAAAATCGGTTTGATTGCTGAATTTTGCATCGGCGCCACCGTTAACAGAAAGCACTTTGTTGCTATTAGAGAGGTTAATGCCGGCCTGCTCTTTAACTACTGATTGCACCAGATTGACATCGGCTGTATAAAAAAAGCGCGACCCGAATATATTTCCTTTCCAGTTTTCTTTCTTGTTTTTGAATTTATAGCCAGCCTCAAGAGTAGTAGCTGCATAGGTAGTGGCCATTGCGTTGTTGATGAAAATAATGTTCGTAAACAAGTACAGGCCATTGTGTAATGTAATACCTGCAAAGGGATAAATAGCCTGATTTTTCAGGCTGTCTGTGCGACCATAATAATTCAGGTTTGAATTAAATCCCACCCCTGTTGTAAAAGTTACTTTCTTTTCGGACGGTACAGAATCGGCTTGCTGTGCCTGTATCAGAAAGCAAATAAAAACCAATGGAAAAAGAGTAATTACTTTTTTCATAAAATACTATATGCATGCAGGTAATAAGAACCTTCCCGGTTTATGCCGGGAAGATTTGTCAGAATTGCTGAGGGATATTATTGTTTGCCGGCTTTTACGGCTGTAGAACTATTGACTTCGGTTGAAGAAGATGCTGAGGCATTGGGGACTGCTCCGGTGGTTGATGACTTAACCTTACCGGCTGCCTGATGTGTTGTGGCAATGGCAGTTCCTTTTGTTTGTTGCGCTTTTTCCGACGCTGCACCACTAACCTGTTCAGTTGCCTGGTTGTTTCCGTTGCCATTTACATGTACTCCATGATTAGCCGATACGTCAACAGTATTATTACTGGAAGCACTCGTTGCCTGTGAGTTTGTATTGCCCTGAACCGAGGCGCCGGCATCTGCATTAACGCTGGTATTATGGGTTGCGCTTGCAGCCTGGCCACTGGTGTTTGAGATGCCTGTTTTAACTGAAGAAGCGGTATTGGCTGTAACAGATCTGGTTGTACTTACAGTTTTTTGAGAAACGCCTTGTACATGTGAATGGGTTGACTGAACAGCAGAACCGGCACCACTGGTATTTACACTAGTGGCAGAATGCAATGTGGTTGAAGTGGTGGCCCCAAGACCTAATTGTGCTTTTGATGCTGTAGTGATAAGGGTTGCTGCTGTTGTAGCGATAAACAGGATGTGTACTTTCATAAATCTTGATTTTAATTAATTAAATAGTTGTTTTATGGTTAAGACATAAATTGCCCTTACCAACGCATTGCATAAAAAAATGCAACGCGTTAATACAAATCAGTGTCATTAAATTTTTAGCTGTTCAGGTAAGGGAGGCCAAGGGATGGTGCTTTATGCCTTATATAGACCTGTTCAATAGATAAGGGTTTAATTGTGAAACCTGATGTTCCTGTATACACATAAAAAGACCTTCCCTTTTGGGGAAGGTTTAAACGCCTGATAAAAAACTTTAATTTAAGTAGGTGTTGATTTTAATATTTTATTCTGCTTCTGCCACTACTTCTTTCACCTCGGGGATCATCCGCTTCATCATTCCTTCAATACCTGCCTTCAAAGTGATCATTGATGAAGGGCAACCACTGCATGAGCCTTGCAGCATCAGGTTAACTATGCCATCGTTATAGCTTTTAAACTGAATAGCGCCACCATCCATTTCAACGGCTGGTTTTACATAATTTTCCAATAATTCTTTAATGCGTTTTACCACATCGTCATCATCAGCAGCTACTACATTGGTGCTTTCCTGTTTAACGGTAGCTATTTCATCTTCATTGATCACCACTTTTCCTTCTTCCAGGTATTCTTTTAAAAACTGGCGAATGGTTGGAATTACATCATTCCAATCAGTTTCAACAGTTTTTGTAAGCGTAACAAAGTTGCTGGCTATAAACACGGCCCTGATAAAGGGAAAACCGAACAATTCTGTAGCCAGAGGGGAAGGTTTGGCATTTTCCAAATCCGGAAAATCAATGCTTTTACCTGGATACAATAATTTGTTGGCCACAAATTTCATTGTTTCCGGATTAGGCGTCATTTCTGTATAAATACTAATGACAGGGCTTCCTGTTTTGATCATGATACTTCCTCTTTTAATAAGTTGAATACAAAAATAACAAATGCCTGCTGCAAATGTTTCTTATTTTAAAAATCTTTGGTACCGGTAGAAAGGTAATATGCAGGCTGGGAAGGATATTTAGTGATCGCAATCCTCTTCATGGGCATGATTATGTACCCGGCAGGCCCTGAAGTTTATTAAATGGGCGGTTACGATCAGCAGAACAGCAAAAGGCAGGATCCATAATTGATATTGATGCCATATTTGCTTGGCAATCAAGCCGGTAAAACCAATGGAGAAGACAATAATAGGCAGAGTGCTGTGGTGATGTTTTTTGTAACCATGACGCAGGGAGTAAACCCCAACGGCAAATGCCAGGAAGATCATGAAATACTCAAACGCCACATTTTCAATGATATTTATGCCTAAAACAGGCAAACTGGTTAAAATCAGGGGTAAAATTGCGCAGTGGATGGCGCAGGCAAGAGAAGCCGCCACACCCATCGCATCCCAGTTTACTCTAAAATTCATGGCCCGAAGATAAGAAGTAAATCACTTCGCATGCAACTTTGTTGCAAAAAGTTTCGTTATAAAATAAATCTATTGGTGTCGGAAGGTGTAAACGTACCTTTGTTGCCTGAAAAACCATTTTAAGTTATGCGCCGGAAAATGATCTTTTATATTGGCTTTTTTGTGGTATTGGTAATTGCCTTTTATGTGGCTTTAACCCAGGTAATACCGGGTTTTGGCGAGGTGAAGCTGCCGATCGTAAACAGGGTTCAACCCTTTAGTTTTACCAACCAGGACGGGCAAACCGTAACCCAGCAGAGTGTGGAAGGCAAGGTATATGTGGCTGAATACTTTTTTACCACCTGTCCCAGCATTTGCCCCATGCTCAACACCAATATGAAGAAGATCTATGAAACCTATAAAGATGAGCCGGGTTTCATGATCCTGTCGCACACCGTTGA
>JAJKIL010000154.1 GCA_021154515.1 Niastella sp.
GTGATTTGCTTTGAAGTCAAAATGTAATAAGTGTTTTCCGGCCGGAATGGCTACCCCCATAAAGCTGCTGTTAACCGGAACAATGGGCGTCTTTTGCCCATCAATGGTGATCTGCCAAAAAGGGTAGCGGTTTTGGTTCAACACCAAAAATGTATTGGCTTTTGCGCTGTATACGAAATGAAAAGAATTAGGGGTGAAATGGTTTAATGTTAGGTCAATACCGGTTTTCTCTTTATTGTTTATTTGATTTATATATACTGAATCAGTAACAAAGACTATTTTTTTTGTTGTTGGTGAAAGCATGGCTGCAGTATCGTTCAGCAGGCAGGCGGTATCGGGCTCATAAATAACCGGGTATTGCATAATCCTGCTGCGCAACGCGGTATTATCCCAAAAGTCGTTTTGGATCAACAAATTGGGGGGAGAAATTCGCTGGCCTACCCGGCCGATCTTTTTGTTATACATGTTCAGGGTGCCGATCTCCTTGTAATATTTCATTCCATCTTCACTGTTTTGCTGAAGGGAGGCGGTCAAAGAAGGGATAGGATAATCCTTATAGGTATGTGCGTTTATAACTGCCTGTATGCTTTTGGCACTGTCTTTTTTTACAATAGTAAAAAAGGTAAAAATGCCTGCATATATCATACAGTTTACTATTCCTGTGTAAACAATTTTTTTGAGCTCGAATTTTTGAATGGCGAACCGGTAAAAAAGGAATAGGAATGGCAGCTGGATGATTATACTTAGTACCACCAGGTTATAGAACGACAGGGCGTTTTTAAATGTGTTTAACAGAATGGCAACCCTGCTTTCGTTGGTGGAATTTTTTATAGCGAGGTGAATAGCCTGATAAATGTTTCCGCTGTTTATAAATCCCAACACCGCAAGCCCTGCAATAATAAAAACAAGAACATGGAATATTGTTCTGTGCTTTTGGGAAGCTGTTGTTTGCTGAACCTGTTGCTGTAGATAAAAGGCTGCCAGCAGAATGCCAAAAAAAATACTGTACAATTTAAACATGGCAGGATGCCTGAAGGTATTCATCAATGGCAGGGTGTAATATGCCACCGCTCTTAATAAACCCCATTCTCCCAAACTTAGTATAAAGGTGATGATAAAGGCATACTTCAAAAGTCTGATACTTCTTTTGGAAGTTTTAAACAGCATTCCTGAAAGAAAGAAAACAAAAGTGAATAACCCAAACCAGGAGTTTCTTTCAATGGGATCGGTTATCTTAAATACAGTTTTATCAAAAACACTCAACGGTGCAACATATGCGACAGTAAGTGCCGGATGCAGGGGATTGCTCATGGCCTCTTCATAGGTGGCTCCTGATCCTCTCTCGGTGCGTGGAAGATAAGGTATATAAGACAGGATGGCCGGTAGGGCAAGACAAACAAAAAGTAGGACGGCAACGACATGCAAACCAGCCATCTTTCTTATAAACCGCACCCTGGTATCTTTTGGCACCCCAACTGTTTTAGCCAGCAGCATTGCTGCCAGCATATACGTAGTAATGATAAATTCTCCGGGATTAGCAGTTGAAAATAATAACCAGAAGAAAAAAGAGAACAACAAGGTAGTATATAGGGTGGGGGACTGAAGTAACCTGTAATAAAAAAGGAAAACAACCGGTAAAAAAGCCGAGCCGCTTATCCAGAGCAAATACTGACTGGCGTCACTGTTAAACCCACATAACATATAGGCCGTGGCGCATAACAGGTTCACCAATGGGTGAATGGAGAAATGACGTAACAGGTAATACATACCAACGCCACCCAGGTAAATATAGAGCAGAGTTTCAATTTGTAATGTATACAGTGTATAGGGGCCAAAAAGAGAGAACAATTGCACTATAGGGTTCCATACACCCGCTTGCATATCCCCATTCAGGGGATACCCGAGGTTGAAATAGGGGGACCAAAATGGAAAATAACCATTGAAAAAGCTTTGGCTCACCTGGTATCTGACAGGAAGAAAATAAATGATGGCATCATTCTTCAGGCTAAACACATGAAAGGTGAGTGGCCAGTAGGTTATCAAACATATAATAAGCAGGATCAGTAATGTGAACAGGTCTTTTTTGCGCGAATAAGCAGGCTGAAAAGATTTCAGTTCGTTCATTTAGGTCTTTTATAATGTTTTATTAATTGCAGTAATTCGCCACATACACTGGGAATAGACAAAAGGGAAATTTTTGAGTTTCCCGGATCGGTCCATTGGGGTAAAGGAATTTCAAGTCCTTTTAACGGCTTGCGTGTTTCGCGGATGCGGAGAAATATTTCAACATCAAAAAGCCACCTGGTTTTAAACGGCGTTGGGGTTATGATTTTTATTATGGCAGGAGTAAATAATTTAGCGCCACACTGGGTATCATAAATGGCCAACTGATAACGCGTATCGATAATGGTGGTAAGCACTCTTCCACAAAAGTGCCGCAGGCCCGACCTGGTGATGATGTGATTGAGCATTTTAATTCTGGAACCGAAAACGTAATCTGCCTGCTTCTGTTCAGCTATAACCGCAAGTTGTAAAAAATCATCCAGACTGGTCGACAGGTCTGCATCCAAATAACCTATGTAGGCGGAATCGTTGTGATAAAGCGCATGCTCCATGCCTTTAAACACTGCATGGGCCTTGCCTTTATTTTCGGCATATGACAGGATTACGGTGTTTGCCGGGCTTGTTTTTTTGATTTCTTCCAGTAAAAGAAGGGTGTTGTCGGTACTGCCATCATTGACAAAGAGTAAAACCACATCGGCCCCTGAATGTAAGAACTGTAAAAAGGGTTCCTTTTTCAGTCTGCGTTCTTCATTAAAGCATGGGATTATGATGCTGACTTTTGGCATATGCTGACGGGTATTCTATTTATTAAGCGATAATATCCTGTTTACATACTTACCCATCATATCGAATTCGATATTAACGCCGGCTGATAGTTGTAAGTTTTTGATATTGGTGTGTTCAAACGTATAGGGAATGATGGCCACAGAGAACTCGTTTGCTGAGACATTGAAAATGGTAAGGCTGATGCCGTTCAGGCTGATGGACCCTTTTTCAATAACCAGGTTGGTGAATTGGTCGGGAAAGCGGAACCTGAACTCCCAGCTGCCATCCAGTTCTTTTCTTTCAATACAGGTGGCCGTGGTATCAACATGCCCCTGAACAATATGGCCATCGAGCCGGCCATTCATGATCATACAGCGTTCGAGGTTTACCAGGTCGCCTTTTTGCCAGTGCCCGATGTTGCTTTTTTGAAGCGTTTCGGCAATGGCAGTTACCCGGTGGCGGCTGTCTTGCAAGGCTTCTACCGTGAGGCACACGCCGTTATGGGAAATACTTTGGTCAACTTTCAGTTCATGGGAGAGGGGAGAAGAGATCCAGAAGGTTTTATTAGTGCCTGTAGCTATAACTTCTTCTACCCGGCCGATGGTTTCAATTATTCCTGTAAACATGGGAGCAAAAGTCGGTTTTTTAGGGGATTTTGTGAATTTTGGAAAATTCGGCTATATTTGCAGTCCTAAAAAGTCTTAAAGGAGGTATATTATATTATGCTGATTATCGATTCAAAAGATTGCGAAAATATCGACAAAGCGCTCAAAAAGTACAAAAAGAAATTTGAGAAAGCTAAGATTCTGATTCAGTTAAGAGGACGTCAGTCTTACATTAAACCGTCGGTAGTACGTCGCAATCAGGTGTTGAAAGCTGTGTACAAGCAGAAGATCGCCAGCGGACAGATCGAAGGATAATAACAACTTCGTTGTTAAAATATTAGAATAGCCACTGAACAAGTGGCTTTTCTTGTTTGTGGTATATGATATTATACCTATCTTTTGGTTCAATATGGCCTCTGCTCAACATAACGAAGTAACAGTCAATAACTTTCTGAACTACCTGCGGTTCGAAAAAAGGTATTCTTCCCACACTATTATTGCTTACCAGGAGGACCTGCAGCAATTTTTTACCTACCTGCGCGAGCAGTTCAGTATGCCGGAGCCGGCGCTTGCGGAAATAGCGCCCTCATTTGTACGCAGCTGGCTGGCTTCGCTGAAAGAAAATAAGAACAGCGCCAAAACCATCAACCGCAAGATCTCTTCTTTAAAATCATTCTTTAAATATCACCTGCGTACCGGTGGGTTGGAGCAATCGCCCATGGCTACCATTATATCGCCTAAAACGCCCAAACGTTTGCCGGTGTATGTGGAGCAGAAGGATACAGAAACCCTGTTTAATCATGTGGAGTTTCCCGATACCTGGAGCGGGCATACCGAAAGGCTGATACTGGCTATATTGTATAATACCGGTATGCGGCGCTCGGAACTGGTGAACCTGAAAGAAAGCCAGGTGAATACGGCCGCCAACAGCATTAAGGTATTAGGGAAGGGGAATAAGGAACGGGTGATACCGGTAAGCCCGGCATTGATCAAAGAGATCAATGATTATACAGCTCAGAAAGCCCGTACCCTGGAGCAACCCGACCGGGTGTATTTACTGGTGAATGATAAAGGCCGGAAACTGTATGATAAATATGTGTATGATGCAGTAAAGAAGTATTTAAATGTAGTAACGACTATTGATAAAAAGAGCCCCCACGTATTACGACATACATTTGCTACACATTTAACCAATAATGGCGCCGACCTGAATGCGGTAAAAGAGTTATTAGGTCACTCCAGTTTAGCTGCTACTCAGATATATACCCACAATACCATTGAGAAGTTAAAGGACATTTATAAGAAGGCGCATCCCAAGGCGTAAATGACAATTTTACTAACGAAGATCATGTTGCAGGATGATAGTAATTGTTTGTTTCCCTATGCTAAAGAAATGCTAATAAACCGATAATGGTTTTGGTGTAGTAAAGCCCATTTTTTTTGACAAATGCAGGGCATTTTTATTTGGTAATACACACTCGTTGTATTATCTTCATAGAGCTTAAATATTGAGCTTATGTAGAAGATAAAAATCCTCATGTTAACCACCTCACTCTATACTCTCACTCAATATAATGGTGGTATTTAAAAATCAGATCTTTCATTTATTGTATAAATATTGTTTCACTGTTAAAATGCGATTGTTATGAACGTAAACATTCAGTCTGTGCGGTTTACTCCTGATGCAAAATTGATCGAATATGTTAATCGTAAACTTCAAAAAATTAATACCTTTCACGACCGCATTATCAAGGTTGACGTATACCTGAAGTTGGATAATGTGGTACATACAATTAAAGACAAAATCGCAGAAATAAGAGTACAGGTCCCACGCCACCAGTTTTTTGTAAAATCAAGTTCCAAGTCTTTTGAAGAGTCATTTGAAAATGCTTTGGAATCGTTGGTTAATCAGGTGAAGAGACAAAAGGAAAAACAAGCTGCCTGAGTTGTGATCGCCCAAATTATTATTTCAGAAATTATACCTTAGTTCACCTTCTAAAACCTCCCCCTTGGGGAGGTTTTTTTATGTCCCTGCGAGAAAGGGTTCAATTTTTCATTGAAAATTCCGGGTAAAGCGTCACTTTTGCAACTGCATAACGGTGTTACCTGAAAGATTTTGCAAATCGTTGAAAACTAGAAAAAAAAACTTCATCAAAATTTTTCCGTTACACAAATTCTCCTACCTTTGCCATCCCTCAAAAAATAGAGGGTACGAAAATGAGGCGAGAGAAGCACTGCACTGGGTTGAGTTTCAATTAATTTGCCGGGTGTTTTGAGGAGGAAATTGAAAGTTTTTTGATAGAATACGCCACTTTAGCTCAGTTGGTAGAGCAACTGATTTGTAATCAGTAGGTCGTTGGTTCGACTCCGACAAGTGGCTCAACAATTCACGTTGTATTTAAATTTGATTTTATCCGGGCAGGTTCCAGAGTGGCCAAATGGGGCGGACTGTAAATCCGCTGTCTTTCGACTTCAGAGGTTCGACTCCTCTCCTGCCCACATCGCCCGCCGATCCGCCAGCTGGCGGAAAAGGCGGGCAAATTCGTGTTAAGTTCTTTTTCAATGGGAAATTAGCTTTTGGCTAATTGGCTCATTAAAATGCGGAAGTAGCTCAGTTGGTAGAGCGACAGCCTTCCAAGCTGTAGGTCGCGGGTTCGAACCTCGTCTTCCGCTCTTTGGGTTTTAGGTTTTTAGCCTCAGAAACCTATCAGCCGTTGTAGCTCAGTGGTAGAGCACTTCCTTGGTAGGGAAGAGGTCGTGAGTTCGATTCTCACTAACGGCTCATAAGATTTTTGAAATGCTGATGAAAATTGTAGCTCAGGGTAGAGCATCCCGACCGTGGTCGGGAAGGTCGCCTGAGTTCGATTCTCACTAACGGCTCATAAGATTTTTGAATTACACTATATCGGCTGCTGACCGGAGGGTACCGGAAAGAGGAGATTGGCTGAGTATAGAACTAAAGATGAAGTGTGCGACGCAACGGAAGCTTCATAGGCTTTCCGGTGCTGGTTACATAAAATCCTTTTTCTTCGCAAGAAGTATAAAGGATGCGTTTTAATAAATTATAAACACCACAACTAAAAACAGATAACGATGTCAAAAGAGACTTTCAAGAGGGATAAACCTCACGTTAACGTTGGTACTATCGGTCACATTGACCACGGTAAAACCACTTTAACTGCCGCCATTACTACTATCCTGGCTAAGTCAGGTTTGGCGACAGCAAAAAAATATGACGAAATCGACGCAGCTCCTGAAGAAAAAGAGCGTGGTATCACAATCAACACCGCGCACGTGGAATATCAAACTGCGAATCGTCACTATGCACACGTGGATTGCCCTGGTCACGCTGACTATGTGAAGAACATGATCACTGGTGCTGCACAGATGGATGGTGCTATTCTGGTTGTGGCTGCTACAGATGGTCCTATGCCCCAGACAAAAGAACACATTCTGCTTGCACGTCAGGTAGGCGTTCCCCGTATGGTGGTATTCATGAATAAAGTTGACCTGGTTGATGATCCAGAGTTACTGGAGCTGGTTGAAATGGAAATCCGCGAGCTGTTAAGCTTCTACGGTTTCGACGGCGACAATACTCCTATCATCAAAGGTTCTGCAACCGGCGCTCTGGCTGGTGAAGAAAAATGGGTTAAAGGTGTATTGGAACTGATGGATGCAGTAGATACTTACATTCCTCTGCCTCCTCGTCCGGTTGACCAACCATTCCTGATGTCAGTTGAAGACGTATTCTCAATCACTGGTCGTGGTACTGTTGCTACCGGCCGTATCGAGAGAGGTCGTGTTAAAGTAGGTGAAGGTGTTGAAATCGTAGGTCTGGTTGAAAAACCATTGACTTCTACTGTAACAGGTGTTGAAATGTTCCGTAAATTGTTGGATGAAGGTGAAGCTGGTGACAACGCTGGTCTGCTGTTACGCGGTATTGAAAAGAAAGATATCCGTCGCGGTATGGTAATCGTAAAACCAGGTTCTATCACTCCTCACACTGAGTTCAGAGGTGAAGTTTACGTACTGAGCAAAGAAGAAGGTGGACGTCACACTCCATTCTTCAACAAATACCGTCCTCAGTTCTACTTCCGTACTACTGACGTTACCGGTGAAGTAGAATTACCTTCCGGTACTGAGATGGTAATGCCTGGTGATAACACCAACCTGCATGTAAAACTGATCCAACCTATTGCGATGGAAAAAGGTCTGAAATTCGCGATCCGCGAAGGTGGCCGTACAGTAGGTGCTGGTCAGGTTACTGAAATCCTGAAATAATCGCCCCATCGGCCCGGAAAAAGGGCTATGAGTGGTAAGCGTTTAGTATATTTGCAAAGTACTTGGGCCTTTTTTGTTCCAGGTACTTTGCTTTCTACGGGCATAGTTCAACGGTAGAATAGAGGTCTCCAAAACCTTCGATCTGGGTTCGAATCCTAGTGCCCGTGCTTGGTTATTTCTCTTAATTCTTTGAATATGAATAAGATATCAACTTACCTCAGGGAATCATACCGGGAATTGGTTGAAAAGGTGACCTGGCCCACGTGGACGCAATTACAGCAGTCTACAGTTATTGTGCTGGTAGCTACCTTGTTAATCACCGGAGTGGTTTGGGTTATGGATCTGGCAGCCCAGACGGCCCTTCATTTTATTTATTCTTTATTTTAATAATGGAACAAGCTACTCAACAACAAGAAACTAAATGGTATGTGCTGCGGGTGGTGAGCGGTAAAGAGCGCAAGGTGAAAGAATACCTTGACAAAGAGATCTCCCGCGGTGGATGGGGCGAGGTGGTGAAGCAAGTGTTTCTGCCTGTGGAAAAGGTTTATAAGGTGCAGAATGGCAAAAAGGTAATGCGTGAAAGAAACTATTACCCGGGCTATGTAATGATTGAAGTGCTGGAAAATAAACTTTCTGACGATTTACGCGAAGCTATTAAGAATACTACCAGTGTGATCCATTTTCTGGGTAAGGAAAATCCTATTGCCCTGCGTAAGGCCGAGGTAAATAAAATGCTCGGTAAAATGGATGAAATGGCAGAAAGTGGCGGCGTGAGCATGAGTGAGCCATTTATTGTTGGTGAAACCATCAAGATCATAGAAGGACCTTTCAACGACTTTAATGGTATCATTGAGGAAGTGAACGACGAAAAGAAGAAGTTGAAAGTAACGGTGAAGATCTTCGGCCGTTCAACGCCGGTAGAGCTGAACTACATGCAGGTTGAAAAATTAAGTTAAGACCTCGCTCGTAAAATACTATAAAACATCTGCCTCAGGGCGGATGTTTTTTTTTGCCCATTTCCCAATAAAAAGGGCGGGTAAAAAGCGGTTGGCCGGAAACGTTTGGGCAAGAAAAAACCTTTCCGCATCGGGAAAGGTTAATCTTTTTGGTTGAAGCAGATCACCTGGATTATCTTATGCCTGCTCGTCTTCCTCATCCTCATCATCTTCATCGTCCATATCATCTTCAACAGATTCTTCAACGTTTTCGTTGTCATCATCGTTTCCTTCCACTTCAATTTCCACCTCATCAATGTCAACTTCGGTATCATTGTCATCAGTATCAACGTCATCATTCCCTTCCATTACAGGAGCAATAATGATGGGCTCATCCTGAACGGATTCAGCAACTGGTTTTGATACAGCTCTTTTCTTTTTAGGTGCTGCTTTTTTAGCTGCCTTTTTAACGGGAGCTTTTGAAGCAACTTTTGAAGCAACTTTCTTAGCGGCCTTTTTAGGCGCTGCTTTTTTCACTGCTTTCTTAGCGGCCTTTTTTGCTGCTTTTTTCTTTGCTTTGGCCATAGTGTTGATGTGTTTTTTGTTGTTGGTTAATTTCTATAAGAAGAAGCGTTATTACTAATTAAACGCAAAAGCTACGTATAAAAATTCAAATTATAAAAAACTACTCCCTTTTTGCTAACAGTGATCGCCCTTTATACAGGGTGACCAGGCTGTATTATATGCATGTTCTTGCAAAATTCCGGCCATCATTTACGAGTTATTATGATGTGTTCCTGATGAACCGGCAGCATGCAGGCAGACAACCTGTTCCTAAACCCTTCATTGCAATAAAACCCTTATTGGTGGCGGGTTTCAGGCCGGTATAATGCCAGCAGAACAAGCAGGCTGGCCGTTAAAACAAGCCGGTAAATACCAGTATGGAAGCTATCGTTGCTGCGTTGTTGGCCACTGGTTACTGTATGCTTTATTGTTACTTGAAATTAATAAAGCGTTTAACCGGCATTAATACTTCAATGATCGATAAACAGCAAGTGCAAAGGTAGCATATGTCTAAGTAACGTTGGGTTTGTATGATAGTTGTATAAGAAAGGCTGTGGGCAGTAGGCCGTAGTGAATAGGTACCTGCTAAGCCCGGAGCAAAAGACCAAGGGCAAAGGAAGTCGGCAAACGTGAACCGGTTTAGGTTAAGCCGGGAACCGTCGGCAATTTTGGCCTTCCCGGAGACTCCAGTGGAGGGGAGATACAGCCTCGCGTCATTATTCAGCTTGCTAACTTTTCAACCCTTTTAACTTCGAACTAACAAACTAACGACCTGAATAACCTACGAACCTATGAACCCACGAACCCAATAACCTACCAATCTAATCTACGAACTTAATAACCTATGAACCGAACAGGAACATAGAACACAGAACCTGAAACTTGAAGCCTGGATCTTGAAACCAGAAACCAGAAACCCGGAACCAGAAACCCGTAACCAGGAACCCAGGAACTTTGACTGGAACCGGCCCCCATCGTATATTTGGGGTACTTTTTCACTTTTGAAAAAGAATTGCTTTTTTCAAAAATAATCTTACCTTTGCGTCCCCAAAAGAAAGTTCTTTTAAGTTCCCTACAAAATGGGATCAGAGGAATTTGGGAGATCAAGTAGCCTAGCCCTCCGGCAAAGCGAACCATCGTTTGAACCAATAAATCAGTAAAACATGGCAAAAGAAATTACCGGCTACGTAAAGCTACAGGTAAAAGGCGGCCAGGCAAATCCGGCTCCTCCTGTAGGTCCTGCACTGGGTTCCAAGGGTATCAATATCATGGAATTCTGCAAACAATTCAACGCCCGCACGCAGGATAAAATGGGAAAAGTACTTCCCGTATTAATTACCGTTTATAGCGACAAATCGTTTGAGTTTGTAATTAAAACTCCTCCTGCAGCCGTTCAGTTGCTGGAAGCTGCTAAACTGCAAAGCGGTTCTAAAGAGCCTAACCGTAATAAGGTTGGTAAAGTGAACTGGAACCAGGTAGAGGCTATTGCAAAAGACAAAATGCCCGACCTGAATTGTTTCACCCTGGAAAGTGCTATGCGCATGGTGGCTGGTACAGCCCGCAGCATGGGTCTTACCGTGGATGGTAAAGCTCCCTGGGAAAATTAATTGTTCACTGTCCCGGTAAGACGGGGCTCGTAAAACTGAATTACAATGGCAAGAGTTCCTAAAAAAAGAAAAGCAGTCGACGCGAAAGTCGATAAAAATAAAGTGTATTCACTGAAAGAGGCTTCCTCTATCGTGAAAACTGTTAATACAACCAAGTTTGATGCATCGGTAGACATTCACATCCGTTTGGGTGTTGACCCCAAGAAAGCCGATCAGGCTATTCGTGGTACCGTTATCCTGCCTCATGGTACTGGTAAAACAAAAAAAGTACTGGTTTTATGTACGCCCGATAAAGAAGCTGATGCAAAAGCAGCCGGCGCTGATTTTGTTGGCCTGGATGAGTTTGTTCAAAAAATTGAAGGTGGCTGGACTGACGTAGACGTTATCATCGCTACGCCTTCAGTGATGCCTAAAATTGGTAAACTGGGTAAGATCTTAGGTCCACGTAACCTGATGCCCAACCCTAAAACAGGTACTGTTACCAATGATGTAGCTGCAGCTGTAAACGATATGAAAGGTGGTAAGATCGCCTTCAAGGTTGATAAAGCTGGTATCATTCACGCTTCTATCGGCCGTGTAAGCTTCAGCCCTGAGAAAATTGCTGAGAACAGCCACCAGCTGATCGATGCAATCGTAAAGGCAAAGCCTTCTTCTGCAAAAGGCACTTACCTGAAAAGCGTGTTCATGGCCAGCTCTATGAGTCCGGCTATTGCAGTTGACACAAAATCTTTAATGAACTAAACTTTAATAACGCGACGAAGTAGTTTCGGTTAGCCGGGATTATGAGTTGAACCATAAAAATTTAGCGTTATGACAAAACAGGAAAAAAATGAAGTAATTGAAGTATTGAAGGAGAAGTTTTCTCAATACAACAATTTCTATGTTACCAATACTGAATCATTAACGGTTGCTCAGGTAGTTAATCTGCGCCGTGTATGCTTCAACAAGAAAATTGAAATGAAAGTGGCCAAAAATACCCTCATTCGCAAGGCGCTGGAAGCCCTGGACGAAAAAAGGTATGCTGGCATGTTCGATTCTCTGAACGGCGTTACTGCCATCATGTTCAGTGAAAATGCAAAAGAGCCCGCGCTGATCATCAGCGATTTCCGTGCTGCCAATACAAAAGGTAAAAATGTTTTCACGAAACCTGAGTTGAAAGCTGCTTTCATCGATGGCGATGTGTTCGTAGGCGACAATCAATTGCAAACCCTGACTACCCTGAAAAGCAAAAACGACCTTATCGGGGAAATCATCGGTCTGTTGCAATCACCTGCAAAGAATGTTATCAGCGGCCTGAACGCTGGCAACAAACTGGCTGGTTTGATCAAAGCATTAGAAGATCGCGCTCAGTAATTGCTGATCGTAATCTCAACATATTAACCCTTGCCTGAGGGTTATTTCAAACAAATTTTTTTAAACATCCGCCGGAGCACAGGCATTGAAGGCGGGAAAAATTTACAACAATGGCAGATTTAAAAGCATTCGCAGAACAGTTAGTAAGCCTGACTGTTAAAGAAGTTAACGAGTTAGCAAAGATCCTGAAAGAAGAGTATGGCATCGAGCCTGCAGCTGCTGCTGTAGCTATCGCTGGTCCTGCTGGTGCTGCTGCTCCTGCTGCAGAAGAAAAAACAGCTTTCGACGTTATCCTTAAAAACGGTGGCCCTAACAA
>JAJKIL010000155.1 GCA_021154515.1 Niastella sp.
AATCCATTACCATCACCCAAACTGGCAAAGGAAGTAGAATACCCATTGTAAAAGCTCCAGCAGTTTTCGATGGTTACCGCCTCAAATGCATTGATGCAATCGAAGCCATCGTCACTGTTAAACCAGGCCCGGCAACCGCTGAACACGTTATTGGTATACCCAACCCCGTCCTTGTTGGGATGACAGCCAAACCCATCCGTATTGCCCCCCAACCCGTTTTCAGAAACATTGTCCCAATTATTGTAAGCATCACAATTCAGCACCAGGTTGTTGCCGCCTTTGGTTAAATAAAATCCGATGGCCTTACCATCATGCATACTCAGTCTTTCATAAATATTATTGCTGCCCGTGTTCTCAAAGCATTCACTTTGGGTATGCGTGGTAATATTCACCTGTACGCCCACCACTTCAAGGCCCCTGATATGGATCCACGAACCGGTGACCTGAAAGGCATTAATGCGATAACCCGCGGGATTAATGCCCGAATAATTAAACACTGGTTTCTCATTGGGATAGTTCCAGTATTTGATGCGATTATTACTGGCGCCGCTTTTATTAAGCAGGGTAACATAAGCCCAGATGCTGGAATACTTCGCGATTTGTGCGGTGGTCATTACGTAGGTACCTCCCCGAATGTACACCGTATCACCCGCTGCTGCGGAAGTTTGTGCCCGTTGAATAGTGAGGAATGGAGTACTGATTTCGCCGTCACTGGCATCGTTGCCATCGGTGGCCACATAATAGATCTTGCAAAGAGCGGATGTAGAAAACCCGGTCAGCAGCAGGCATATCGCTGCAGCAGCATACATTTTTTTCATAGTTGGTTCAATCGTTTGGTATCACTTAAATTACCCAATTCAGCTATGCCAACCGTCCTGCGCCATCCTTACCTGATCACCTGACAGAAAGGTGTAAATTGTGCCCAAAACCCTCACATGGAATATAAATTACAAAAACCGGTTCATGGCACTATTGGAACCACTAAATACCAGTGTGTTATTGAATGGCGCAATGGACAATTCATTGCCGATGAACCAGAAAAACAAGGCGGCCAGGACACCGGCCCCGATCCTTTTACCCTGTTATTATCTTCACTGGCCAGTTGTACCCTGGTGACCCTGCGCATGTATATCGACAGAAAAGGCTGGGACATTCCTGAGATTAAGGTGAATGTAAATATGTGGCAGACAAAGGAGGGCGATGCACTGACCACCTATATCGACCGCGATGTTCTCTTACCGGAAGGTGTGGATCCCGAGCAAAAGAACAGGTTGCTGGAAATTGCCGCCCAATGCCCCGTTTCCAAACTGCTTGAAGGAAACATCAAAGTGAGAAGCTATATCTATCACGATGAAGACGTTGAAAAGAAACTAAAATACACCAACGGAGAGATTACCGTGGTTTGGAAACCGGAGCTCTGCAAACATTCGGGCCGCTGTGTAACGCAATTATCCAGGGTGTTCAACTTAAAAACAAAACCCTGGGTCACCATGACCGGCGCCGATTCGGAAGCGATTAAAAATCAGGTTG
Source organism: Niastella sp. (assembly GCA_021154515.1). Lineage (GTDB taxonomy): Bacteria > Bacteroidota > Bacteroidia > Chitinophagales > Chitinophagaceae > Niastella. Next base: position 1,531 of record JAJKIL010000155.1, read on the forward strand.
AAAAGTGCCCTACCGGTGCGCTTTCGTGGTATAAGAATTCTGAATCCCCAGAGGTATAGTTCTTAAGTTTTAAAGTTAAAATCAGGTGGGTCGCCCTTAAAGGGCGGCTCACCTTGTTATGAAGGTGAGCCGTCCACCGGCTGACAAATGATTTACTTGTTTATGAAGGTGAGCCACTGTCAAAGAGTGACCCACCTTTTTTAATGCCCTTCCATTAAATAATCTTTACTTAATTATTTCCAAAACTTTAATTTACTTAAATTCATATCCACAATTGGTTTAGTTAACTTTAATTACAGTTACTTTTGTTTCATAAGTGCCGCACGTTCTCTTAAATTATAGCCTGAAATACAACAGGTTCGAACCGCCCGTTTTTATTCATTCCCCTATATTTTAATTATTGTCAACCAATAATGGATTATCTATTTCCATAAACCAAACACAAAAAGTACCAACTAAAACTTTGTCAACATGAAAAAAGGTAATTTAATTAACCCAGGCATTGCCATGCCCTGGCTCCTACTGCTTGTCATTGGCTTTGCAGCCTGTAAAAAGGCATCCTTTGAGAAGGCAGCCGGCAAATCCGCCGCTGCTACCCAACCCAATGCCCGGGCAGCCGTAGCCGCCTCTACCATTTCCGACATGAACCCGATCAAGGTGATGTCGTTTAACGTCAGGAATGACGACCCCACCGATCCCTTCTCGCAGTATGTTCGCAAGGACTATTGTCTGCAGATCATCCTCGATAATAATGTGGATATCGTAGGGCTGCAGGAAATTGCCGTTGACAGCATCGAAACCTGGTTCAATACCCAACTGACAGCCGCCGGCTATGGATATTACAAAGGCGGCTCTGCTAACGGTTCACCCAAAACGATCTATTACAAGAACAGCCGGTTTACCCGCACCAGTGCTGGTTGGTTTACCATGATGGAGACAGAATACCGTTCCGGCAAATGGGTGGTGTTGCAGGACAAGCTAAACACCGCCAACAGTTATTTTGTGGTGAACAGCCATTGGACCACCTTAAGCTCTGCCGAACGCCAGCTGAATGCGGACACTGTATTACTGAACATCAACAACAACAACACCGCCAACCTGCCGGTTATTTGTATTGGCGACTTTAACGCCCAGCCCGGTACGGCCGAAATGGGTATTATAAAAGATGCCAGCGGCCTGAACATGGTTGACGCCCTGTTCGATAGCAGCGGCGATCCTACTTTTCATGGCTGGGATGCTACAGGCGATCACAAGATCGACTGGTTACTCAGCACCCGCAACATGGCTTTCACCAGCTCCAGCGTGATCACTAAAAGCTTCACCGTAAACGGACAAACGCTCTGGCCCTCCGACCACTGGCCTGTAATGGCAACTTATGTTCCCGGCATCTTTGGCAGCGCCCATACCGATGCCAATGGCATCAGCGCCAGCTCCGCCACCGACTATTTTTTTGCTGATGTAGACGGCGATGGTGATGCCGATAAAATTTACTGGAACTATACTTATGACAGTGGTAAACCAAGAGTGTTCCTCTCTAATGGCGATGGCACTTTTGCCGCTACGGCTGTTACCCATGCCGCCGGCGCTTCCACCTCTTCTACCACGCGCTATTATTATGCGGATATCAATGGGGATGGCAAAGCGGATGAGGTTCGCTGGAACCCCACACTCAACTCAGGACATACCCTCGTTTACCTGGCAACGACAGGTGGCAACTTTAGCGCCACGGCAGTTGACAATCCGGAAGGAACCAGCGGAGGCGCCACTACTATCTACAATTTTGCAGATGTGAATGGTGATGGAAAAGCTGATAAAATTTACTGGAACGCTACCTTCGACAATGGGCATACCCGTGTTTACTTAGCCACTTCCGGTGGTAGTTTTAGCGGCACCGTAGTATCGGGCGCCGAAGGCGCCAGCACCACTGCCGGTACACAATTCTGGTATGCCGATGTAAACGGTGATGGCAAGGCCGACAAAATTTACTGGCATCCTGATCTGAACGCAGGCAAAACAATGGTATACACGGCCGATGGCGATGGCACCTTTACAGCGAACGCTTCTTTCAGCAATTCCGCCTCCAGCGGTTTATCAAACACCCGCTTCTATTTTGCCGATATGAATGGAGATGGCTTTGCTGATAAAGTATACTGGAACCCGGCTAACTATACCGGCTTCCTCAAAGTTTATTATTCCGAATCCGGCGCCTTTAACGGACCTGTTTATACGTTACGCGGCACATCTCAAAGCGAGAATACGTACTTCTATTTCAATGATGTGAATGGAGATGGGAAAGCGGATCAGATACGGTGGAATTATAGTGAGAACTCAGGGGAATTAAGGAACTATTTTGCTAAGTAGATGGGACAGTTAACCAGTTGATCAGTTAACCAGTTAACCAGGAAATACAAAGCATGAAGATGCTGAAGTAAGAAGTAGGAAGTACGAAAATTGATACAAGAAAAGGGCCCAGGCTGTTTAAAATAGCCTGGGCCCTTTTTAATTTTGTATTCCTTGTTAACTTGTTAACTCCGTCAACCTGTCAACTTCCTTGGTCAACTGATCAACTGGTCAACTAAGAGCCAATGGCTCTTTTCCATCCCGCATACCACACCTTATTCTTTTCTACATCGGCAGGAACAAGTGTATCTTTTATCACCTTCAATTGCTGTAATTGCTGCAACCCGGTATACACCCCTGCTTTTAACCCCGCCATATAAGCGGCGCCCAGGGCGGAAACTTCGGGGAAGCCGCTGATAACTACTTTACGGTTTAACTGGTTGGCCAGGAACTGCACCACAAAACGATTACCAGTAATACCACCGTCTACCATCAACTGATTCAACAATAAACCGGCGTCTGTTTCCATAGCGCTAATTACGTCTTTTATCTGGTAGGGAATGGTTTCCAGCGCCGCACGCACCAAATGATTTTTGGTAGTGGCGAAGGTCAAACCATGAATGCTGGCCTTGCGGTTCATTTCCCAATAGGGCGCGCCCAAACCACTGAATGCGGGTATTAGGTATACGCCCTGGTTATCTTCCAGCGCCATGGCCATGGCTTCGGTATCGCGGCTGTCGTTAAACAATTCCCATTCATTCTTCAACCACTCAATGGTAGCGCCACAGGTAACGATCACGCCTTCCAGCGCATAACAAACCTGTTGCTCAGTGCTCCAGCAAATGGTGGTTACCATACCGGTGGAAGAAGCTTTGGGTTTGTCGCCGATATTCATCATGACAGAGCAACCTGTGCCCAGCGTAGCTTTGGCAGAACCGGGTTCCAGGCAGGCTTGTCCGAATGCAGCGGCGTGAGAATCCCCGATCATGCCGGTTATGGGAACAGCGTTTTCCAGCACGCCCAGCAGGGTGGTTTTGCCAAACATAAAGGAAGCAGGCACACAACGCGGCAGGTTGAGCGTTTGCAGGTTGAATGCTTTCAACAGATCGGCATCCCAATCGAGGGATTCAATGTTAAAAAACAAAGTGCGTGATGCATTCGTATGATCGGTATAATAGCTTTGTCCGTTCGTGAATTTATACAATAACCAGGTATCGATAGTGCCAAAATAGGCTTCCCCTTTATCGATGGCCTGTTTTACTTCGGCTACATTTTCATACAACCAAACCAGTTTGGTGCCCGAGAAATAAGGATCAACGAGTAAACCGGTTTTGGTCTTGATGTCTTCGGCAATGGGCAATGGTTTTAACCGCTCACAAATGTCTACCGACCGTTTGCATTGCCATACCACGGCGTTGTACAATGGTTTACCGCTTTTATCCCACACAACAAATGTTTCGCGCTGGTTGCTGATACCGATGGCTTTTATGGCCCGTACATCCAACTGCTGACTGGCAAGATCTTCCAGGCAATGTTTTACCGATGCCAGCACGTTCTGCACAATACCCTCGGGGTCCTGTTCAACAAAACCATTGGCGCCATAATTCGTTTGCAACGGTTCATGACCACGCGCCACCACTTTCCCCTGTTCATTAAAAATAATGGTTTTGGTACTGCTGGTTCCCTGGTCAATCGCCAGCACATATTGTTGTTTGCTCATGTTTGTTATTTCTTATTTCCGCCTTTGTCAATAATAACCGCAATTAAAATAACAGCCCCTTTTACTACCTGCTGCCAGAAGGGGGATACGTTCAACAACACGAGGCCGTTATTCAATACGCCGATGATCACCGCGCCCATTACGGTACCGCCAATGCTGCCCTTCCCTCCTGATAAAGAAGTGCCACCGATCACTACTGCTGCAATAGCATCCAGTTCATAACCGGTTCCGGCATTGGGTTGCGCCGAGTCGAGCCTTGAGGTGACCATAATACCACCTACTGCTGCCAATGCACCGGCAATGCTGTATACAATTAATTTTACTTTATTGATGTTGATGCCTGATAAGATGGCGGCATTTTCATTGCCGCCAATGGCATAAATATACCGGCCCAGTCTTGTTTGCCGCGTAATAAATATCGCCAGCAATACGACAACGCCTGCGATCCAAACCGGCACGGGAATACCCAGCAACCAACCGGTACCGATAGTGGCGAACGGAGCACCGAGGTTACTGATGGGATGGCCTTGCGTCCACAACATGGTGAGGCCACGTGCAATGGTGAGCATGGCCAGCGTGCCTACAAACGGCGGTACTTTGAACTTCGTAATTACAAATCCATTAAACCAGCCAAGTAGGGAGCCTGTGATGATGCCCCCTAACAAGGCGCCTAAAAGGGTAAAACCAACAAAAAGATCGGCCGATGGCAGCTTGATCCCGTTCTTTAATAAACCGGCGGTGATAGCGCCACACAAGGCCAGGATGGAACCTACTGACAAATCGATGCCCGCAGTTAACACAATCAGCGTCATACCAACAGAGATGCAGATGTTCACCGCTATCTGCCGCAACACATTCCAGCCATTGTCCATGGTAAGGAACTTGTCGCTTAAAATGGCAACGATGGTGCACATAACAACCAGCGCGATCACTGATTGCAGCCGGGCAAGGTTTATCGTATTATTTCTTTGAATCGCAATCATCAGGCAGTAATATTATGTTGTATGGCATGTTTCAAAATATTGCTTTCAGTTGCTTCGGCAATAGGAATGTTGGCGGTCAGCCTTCCTTCCGCCATTACCAGCACGCGG
>JAJKIL010000156.1 GCA_021154515.1 Niastella sp.
GGACATTGCCAGATGTTATCAAAAATAAACCGCATCTGGCTGGTAAGCTGTTTTTGCGGCGCCTGCATTACAAAAGAAGTACCACTGGCAATTTTATCTGCTACAGAAGCCAGTTCAGGAATATAACCCGATAACAGCGTAATCATCTTTTCAGGTGGTATATGCACCCCGAACATGCGATAGGTACCCATGCCGATCAATTCATTCTTTTCATTTGAATATGGATTGAATAAAATATTGTGATAGTCTTTCCCATACAAACAACGGTTCAATATGCCTTCATGCGTTTGATACATATTCCCCTGCAGCATAAAATTCATTTCAACATAAGGCAATGCATTAAAATGCTGCCAGGGCGCCGTTTGGACAGTGGTGTAATTAAGGCTGTCGATAATGCCAATGCCACCGGCCGAAGTTATTTTAACGGTACCGGTTCGGTCAGGAAATGGCAGGGTATATTCCCTTACCATCCCATCATGCAACTGAAAGAACGGGTTAAAAGTTTCTTTACGGATGAATTTGTTCTCCTCCTTCATAGCCTGGTTTGACGATTGAAACAATATAATATTTTCCGCTTCGCTGTTTTGGGCTTTTGCTTGGCTACCATTCATGGTACAAATTACTCCCGAAAATGCCATCCATCCTTTTGGGAACGCAGGAGTTTTGCATAAAATTAAACAGTATGCAGAATAAATCAATTCCTGTACTCATTGTTGGCGGCGGATTAACAGGGTTAGCAGCCGCCTTGTTCTTATTAAAACAGGGCGTTAAACCGGTGCTGATCGAGCGTCGCGCTTCCACCTCTATACATCCCCGGGCCCGCGGGTTCGACGTAAGAACGATGGAACTGTTCAGGGAATTGCAGCTTGACCAGGCAATTGTAGAAGCGGGAAAGGCGCTGGCACCGGCCTGGGGATTGTACCAGGGCGAATCGCTGGTGGAGATAGTAAAGGACATTGACCCCGCCAAATTAAAAGTAAATCATCCCATCAATTTTCCCGGACTGGAAAAGCTGGCGGCCATGAGCCCGGTTGCAGGAGCCCGCTGTACGCAGGACCTTTCTGAGCCCATCTTATTGCAGGCTGCACAGGAGCGGGGTGCCGACATCCGGTTCAACACCAAACTGCTTTCGTTTACGCAATCGAATGACGGGGTAACGGCCCATATTCAGGATACCATAACCGGTCAGGAGCAAACAATTACCTGCCAGTATATGATAGCGGCCGATGGCGCAGGCAGCCCGGTGCGCAAAGCATTGCAGGCAGCTACCAGTGGCCATGGGTCATTCGGATATTTATTGAATGTATATTTTGAAGCCGACCTGGAAGCGCTGGTAAAAGGCCGTGAGTTTAGCATTTGCCGCATTGCACAACCAGGTTTGCAGGGCATACTAACCTCTATAAATAACAGCGATAAATGGGTGTTTCATTTGTCTTATGATCCGGCGCAGGGTGAGCGGCCGGAAGATTATACCCATGAACGCCTGGAAAAGCTGTTGCTACAAATGTTGGGAATGCCACAGATGAAGGTGCGTATTATCAGTGTGCTGCCCTGGCAGCCCACCGTTAGTGTGGTGAATGATATGCAGCACGGGCGGGTACTGCTGGCCGGCGATGCGGCCCATCAAATGACGCCTTATGGCGGAAAAGGCGCCGCCACCGGGGTGCAGGATGTACAAAACCTGTCCTGGAAACTGGCGCTGGTATTACAACAACAGGCAGGCGAGGAGCTGTTGCATTCCTATTCAAGCGAGCGGCAACCGGTAGGCAAGCAGGTGGCGGAAATGTCGGGGGCGCTGGCAGATGATAAAGGATTGCTGGATATTCCGAAATTCATGAAGCTGGTATCCTCATCAGGAGGCGACTACAATTTAGACAAAATGATAACCATGGTAGGGTTGCCCGATTTCAGGTATGCTTCATCAGCCATAATAAACAATGAACAGGAAGGAGAGCCTGCCTTATTAAGCGGACAACCCGGAACGCGGGTACCGCATGTTTGGTTGCAAAAAGAACCCAAACCCATTTCTACCCTTGACCTGGCTACACAGCATGTAACGCTCATTACCGATGAAGCGGGTGAAGCCTGGCAGTGGGCAGCAGACGTAGTAACAGAACAGCTGCAAATAACGTTACCGGTATACACCATGAAAAAGGAAGAGCCGGCTTATGATTCCTGGAAAGAAATAACCCGCCTGCAGGATGGTGAAGTGATCCTGGTTCGACCCGATGGATTTGTGGCCTGGCGGCAAACCCTGCCGGCGACAAATGCGCCAGGATTGTTGAAGGAGGCGGTGGAAAGGATACTTTCTCTTAATGTAAGTTGAGTATTCTAATAACAAACGGACCGGGCAAAGGGCAGAGGGCAGAGAGAAATACAACCATTACACGCATAGCTCCTGAAAACAAAAGCCGACAAACTTTTTACCAGTTTGCCGGCTTTACTATTTATATTGATTGCTTAAAGTTCGCGAGCCCATCTTTGCCCTCTGCCCTTTGCCTTTTTCCCCGTTTGCCTTATTACCTTCTCAATATTACCTTATGAGCAATATAACTGGAAGACCCGGATGAAAAATGCGGGTCCCACAACACCATGGAGTTGTGGGTTATATACACGATCTTATACTGAAAATTGTGTACGTTCAATTTTAAATTGGCTTCGGAATATATATACGTCGCCGTATCCAATGCCTTTTTAATAGAGGAATACATCAGGCCATCTTTTCTGAAATCCAGGTAGTCATCGCCAGCGCCGTCGTATCTACTAATATCAGGAGCGTTGTTGGGAACGTAGGAAGTGTCGGTGATGCTAACAAGGTTCCAGCGATTCATCAGTTTTGCGGTAATGCCTATGTCATCGTCTTTTTTACAGGCTGCAATTAATACGGTGAGTAACGCCATACAGGCGATGGAGGTTAACGGACGCTTTCCGTTAACACAATTTGCTACATTGTGCATCATGAAATAACCAAGGTTTTGATTAATGAACAGTAGGGACGGGATTCAATAACCAGTGGCTTTTCATGAATGTCGGCGTCATAAATATAAGGAAAAAGAGGTGTTATAAGGTAGCATCTTATCCAGACAATACAAAATGTGCAAAACCAAAACCTCCATAATTAGTAAATGAATTGGTGAATAGCGCCAGATAACCGAACTTAGGTCACAGTCAATTCACCTATTTTTTCAAGAAATCCGCCTATGCAGGGCTTCGGCGGATAAAATACGATTGCTATGCGTAAATCAAGAATGAAAAAGATCAAAACCTTTGGGTATAAAAAGAAAAGAGTGGTAGTGCCACGAGCCAAAAAAAGGAAGAAGAACTGGTGTGTAGACAAGGAAAAATCTGAAGGATTTATACCCCAGCATGTTATTGACAGACATGAAGGTCGCAGAATAAGGAAAATGGCGCGGGCGGCCGGCAAGCCCTCACCTTTACGGGTGGTTAAATAAAAATTGTGTTTTGTTTTTTATAAATTAAGAGCTATTCTGTAATGGAGTAGCTCTTTCGCTTAATATGGAGGTATTTAATAAATATAACGGTTGAATCTAATAAGTACAGAAAATGATAAAATAGACACTACTTATTAAAAAGATTGCTGTTTTTTTGTAACTTAATACTCAGGCCGTTTGGGTAATTTATAGCAGCAAATAATGGCAGAATGCAACGAATTGCCTGCGCCGGAGAAAGAACAATTCTTCAACAGTATTTACAAAAAATACTGGTACAAAGTGTATCATTATTCGTATTTATATACAGGGAATCAGAAGCGAGGCGGAAGATATGGCGCAGGAAGTGTTCCTGAAATTGTGGCAACCGCTCGACCGTTTGAATGGTGTGTTGAGAAATGTAGAAGGATATCTGTTCATAATGGCCAGGAATAACTGCCACAATCATTATAAAAAAGAGATACGCAAGAAGCCACTGTAAAAATTATTGCCGGTCGGTTACTGAAGCATGTAGCCATGAAAAAAGTACTGCAATATGTAAGCCGGAGTTCGAATTGTCAACGGCTGCATAACAAACCTTATTCACTGTATAATTGATTGAAATACGGTGCTGTCGGAAATGATTGCGTAGAAGTAATTTGGATAACGCTTTTTATGTAATGATGACGGCAGCACTGTTTTTTTAAGGATAAAGAGTTTATACGACCAGGCAGTGCAACTGCCCAACCTATCAAAGATGTCCGGATCCGTTTTCACGCTCAATTAAGAAAATGACATCTCCTATATATACATCAATAAGGTTTATGAACCGGTGCAATGTCGGTTTTTAAAATTGCTTACTGCAGGGTGCCCTAATTAGATAAAAAAGGCAGCACAGCAAGCCACTGTTAAAAACCTTCTATAATAGATCAAGAAAGGCCGTTGTTATTGATTAATGCTCCTGATGAAAATTCTGTATTCGTGTGTATCGTTCGTCTTACTCTGTTATTTTATCTGTATGCAATTTACGTCCATACATTTCCGCTGTTTGCATTTTTTTTATACAAAATCCCACTTCTTTTTCTTCTGTTTGCAATCCTACTCTTTAGTAAGGCACGTGAATTTCTACGATAATAGCAACGGAGCATGCTGATTACGCCATTGTCCGGGCGTAATGCCATGTACATCTTTAAATGCACGTACAAACGAACTTTGCGAGCTGTACCCGCACCTTGCAGTGATCTCCTGCATGGTTAATTCATCCTTTTGCAACAGGTGGGCGGCCGCTTCTAACCGTTTTCTGATCTCATACTCTTTGATCCCGGTTCCGTACAACTGACGGAATCCCTGGTGAAGCAAATTGATACCGATTTGTGAATGGGTTTTGTGAATGAGTTCTTCGATCGTTTTAATTTCCAGCGGATGTTGATCAATGTAGTCTTTAATGGAATGAATGGCCTCCTGGAAGGTGTTCCTCAAACGTCTCTGGTGCATAAGATAATTTTAAGATAAAGGTTTATAATGCTGCATATTGAACGCTGATGCATCGATCTGATGTACTATACCAAGCTAAATACCAGTAGTGTTACGTTTTACAGGACGAACAGAAATGGACTGTGAGGAGTCGCTACTAAACCAAATGTAGTTTTTTTTCTGCTAACGGTAAAGGTCAATATTTTAATAAAATATTAAAACGTTTAAAAGGCATTCCTGGGTAGCCTTCACCGGTATACTTAAATTTTTCATTTTCAAATAGGTGGAATCCCTGAAGACGGGACAAAAAATTTACTGAAGGTGAATGGGTTTATGACAGGGATCAATAAAATAAAAGAAGCCTGGATGGAAGTTATTATAATTAATACATTTGTATTGTAAAGTAATGTATTTAAGTTTATAAAATTACAATTGTGTAAAATGTTACAATTATTTTGATCGTGCTCAATAAGTTTCCCCTTACCTGTTAACCTTGAATCGATGGATTATCATATTGGACAAAGACTAAAAGCTTTTCGGGAACAAACAAAAATTAAAATGCCGGCCATTGCAGCCCTTACCGGTATTGCCAAAGAAACCCTGTATAAATGGGAGAAGGGTACCAAGCCCAGCGATATCAATGATTACTTCAGGCTGAAGTCCTACCTCGATAAAATGGAGAACAAGCTGGAGGAAGAACAGCTGGATATTGAATATCGAAAACCTGCCACCATGCGATTGCCGCTCAACCGGAGCCGGGTGCCTATTCCCCAAACCGATGGCAAGGCCGCTGCCGGCACCATCCTGTTCTCGAACGACGAGCCGGAGCTGATCGTAGACCGCATAAATGCGCCTTTCCTGGGTCCGGTGGAAGGAATTATAGAAGTTTCCGGCGAAAGCATGGCGCCTACTTTTATCAATGGTTGCCGGGTAGCCATCAGCAGATTGAACAATTACCGCATTCTGGATTGGGGATGGTATTATTACATCATCGATAAAAACTGGCAGGGGTATGTACGAAGAATTTATCCGGGCGAAACAGAAAACAGTTTATGCCTCATGTCCGATAACCCTAACCAGGATAAGTTTCCCCCTATTCAACGCCAGTGGGAGCACATTGAAGCCATTTTTCGCGTGATGGCTGCAATATGGAAATTATAAAATATATAACAATTTCTTAAGATTTGCGGGTAATTGGGTATTGTATTTACCTGAATTGGGTAAAAACCCAATTTTTTTTCTCCTCTTTTTAGTACAGCAGGATTGCTTAATTGTTTTATATATGAGGAAAGGGAAATCCTTTTCGAGGTCACTATTTTACCTTGCTCTGGTAAAGTGTATCCAAGGTGCTTCACCTCTTATTCAGTGTAATTTCGTTTTTATAAGGATATAAACAGGCTCAATGAAATACTTGGGCCTGTTTTATCCGTTTTATCCTGTTTAGTGGAATAAATTATAAAACAAGCCAAAAAGGCCCGGTTAAATGATTTCGGTTTGGTTGAGCCCCTGTTCCTGTATGGTTGTTATTTTTTTTCTACTTCCAGTATTTCTTCGTCGGGGAGCTTGGTGGCTTCCCTAATTACCTGTAAAGCAGCAGCTTTGGTAAGATTGTCGCTGTTCTTTTGAATATACCTGGCTATGGTGAACTCCGTACAGCCAAGCACATCCATAAGACGGCGACGGGTAACCGGATTATTAATAGCCTTTAAAGCTTTTTGGCTGAGTTTCATTATTTCTTAATTTGGTACAGTAATTTTGCTATATAAAGATAATGGAAAATATTACATTTTAAATGATTTGTAAGTGTAATTTCTTACTTGTTCTCACTTAATTGACTGATATCAATGCAAATTGGCGAAAGGTTAAAAGAGCTTCGAAAAAAGAAGAATATAAAAATGCCTGCTATTGCAAAAGCAACCGGCATTTCAAAGGAAAACCTGTATAAATGGGAGAAGGGCACCAAGCCCAGTGACTTTGCTTTATATAACAAGCTGGTTGAGTTTCTAGATAAAGTAGAAAGCACGCCCGATTACGTATTCGAGGAACCCAAAGCGAATAACGGTAAACAAACCAAACAAACAACTCCCTCTTTATTTACCGGCATCAATCTTACTACTGATGAAGACGCCCTTCCATTAGCAGATGGCAATGCGCCCGGTATTACTACCCTCAACGATAAACCCATGTTGGTTGGCTGGCGTATTGATGCGCCTGTTATA
>JAJKIL010000157.1 GCA_021154515.1 Niastella sp.
ATATACTGTAAAAGCTTATATTGCAGCGCACTACCCAATTCGTCGGCATGGCTTTAAAAATAATAGATCATGGTTCCCGGGAATACCAGCAAATGGTTCACCTGCGTAATGAAATCCTGCGCAGACCGCTGGGTTTACAATTTACCCCCGAAGAACTGGAGAAAGAAAAAGAGGAGATTTTAATAGGCGCCTTTGAGGAAGAAAAGATGCTGGGGTGCTGTATGCTTATAACGGAAGCTCCCAATTCCGTTCGTTTACGCCAGATGGCCGTACTAAATAACCTGCAGGGTAAAGGCATAGGCCGGGCCCTGATGCAGTTTGCCGAAAACATCGCCCGCGACCGCGGTTACCAAAAAATCACCATGCACGCCCGCAAAACAGCCGTAGGGTTTTATGAAAAACTCGGCTACCGGATCAGCGGCCAGGAATTTGAAGAGGTTACCATCCCGCATTATATCATGGAGAAGTTGCTTTGAGTTTTAATTAAAGTCTAATTTGGATTTAATACTATACCCGACCATACACCCTTATAGGGCGGTAAGGCGGTTTTTTTTGTATTTTAGCTATACAATAAATTTAAAAAAATGGGCGCGCCCGCTATAAAATATGTTTCTGCTGAAGAATATCTGGTAATGGAAAGGGAATCCACTACCAAACATATGTATTTGGATGGTAGAATAATAGCGATGGCAGGTGCTTCACTTGCTCATAATTATATTGTAGCTAATCTATTACGAGAAATTGGGGGATTTCTTAAAGGCAAAGGTTGTAGAATAAACCCAAGCGATCTGCGCATAAGTATTCCTTCGGCCAATTCTTACACCTATCCTGATGCTACTATTATTTGCGGAAAACCAGAAATGGAAGATGATAAGTTTGATACAGCAAAAAACCCGGCTGTAATATTTGAAGTATTGTCTGATTCAACCAAAGAACACGATAGCGGCGATAAATTTTTTTACTACCAACGGATTCCTAGCTTACAAGAATATATAGTTATTGATTCGCTCAGAAAATATGTTGCTATCTATACCCGCCAGTCTACTGACCTGTGGAAAATTCAAAACTTTGAGGATAGCAACACTATACTTCCCATTAAAACAATTGACTACAAGTTATCCTTTGATGATTTGTACTTTGAAGTAGAACTTAAATAAACTTACGCCGTAGCCTCCTGCTGATTCACAAACTCTCTCATTTGCGACAGGAAGCGGACCATCTTTTGCATGGTGCTCATATCTTCCACCACCAGCATAAATAATTTTCCGTTCTGCTTTAAGCGGGCTTTATTCGTTTGGGTTTGAATAAAGGTGAGAATATTATGGAAAATATTCGACTCAAAATAAGGCGAGTCGGCTTTATTGATGAAATAGCATTTCAGGGTATTGTCTTTCAACAACATTTTTTCAAAACCCAGTTCTACGGCCAGTCTGCGCACGCGTACAGTATCAAAAAGGTCTTCCACCTGTTGAGGTATTGGTCCAAACCTGTCTTGCAGCTCAAGGCCAAATGCCTGCAGTTCTTCTTCGTTATCACAATTATCCAACCGGGTATATAACGTTAACCGTTCGGTGATGCTTTCTACATAGCTATCGGGGATCAGTATCTCCAGATCGGTATCGATGGTGCAATCCTGCACATAATCTTCCTGTTTGGAAATTTCTGCCTTAAATAATTCCCGGAACTGTGTACGCTTCAACTCCTTGATGGCTTCTTCCAGTACTTTCTGGTACATTTCGAATCCTATCTCGGCCATAAAGCCGCTTTGTTCCCCACCCAACAGGTTTCCTGCTCCGCGGATATCCAGGTCGCGCATGGCTATCTGGAAGCCGCTGCCCAGCTCACTGTGCTGCTCCAGCGTTTGTAACCGCTTTCTTGAATCGGGCGGTAAGGTGCTCATGGGTGGCGCCAGCAGGTAACAGAATGCTTTTTTATTGCTGCGCCCTACCCTGCCCCGTAACTGGTGCAGATCGCTTAATCCAAAATGGTGGGCGTTGTTGATGATGATGGTATTTACATTGGGAATATCTACCCCGCTCTCCACGATATTGGTACAAATAAGTACGTCGTACTTTTTATCAATAAAGTCAAGGATGCGTTCTTCCAGGATATGTCCTTCCAGCTGGCCATGGGCAAACCCAATGCTCAGGTCGGGACACAATCCCTGAATAAGGGCCGCCATTTCCGACAATCCCTGAACGCGGTTATGAATAAAGAATACCTGTCCGCCCCGCTCAGTCTCATAATAGATGGCATCCCTGATGAAGTCGTGGTTAAATACCAGTACTTCGGTTTGTATAGGTTGCCGGTTGGGCGGCGGCGTATTCATAATACTCAGGTCGCGGGCGCCCATTAAGCTGAACTGTAACGTACGCGGAATCGGCGTTGCCGTTAAGGTTAAACAGTCTACATTAGTTCGCAGGGTCTTGATCTTTTCTTTATGCGCCACCCCAAATTTTTGTTCTTCGTCAACTACCAGGAGACCCAGGTCTTTATATTTAACCTCCTTACCTAACAGGGCATGGGTGCCAATGATGATATCTATTTTACCTTCTTCGAGTTTCTTTAAGGTTTCCTTTTTCTCTTTGGCCGATTTGAAGCGGTTCACATAATCTACCGTAACCGGGAAATCTTTCAGGCGCTCGCTGAATGTTTTATAATGCTGGAACGCCAGGATGGTGGTAGGCACCAGCACAGCGGCCTGTTTTCCATCGCAACAGCTTTTGAATGCTGCGCGAATGGCGATCTCCGTTTTACCAAAACCAACGTCGCCGCATACCAGCCGGTCCATGGGCGATGGTGATTCCATATCTTTCTTCACATCGCCTGTAGCCCTGCTTTGATCGGGCGTATCTTCATAAATAAAGGAAGCTTCCAGCTCGGTTTGCATGTAATTATCGGGGGCATGCTGAAAGCCCTGCTGCGCCTTACGTTGCGCGTACAGGGTAATAAGGTCAAAGGCAATTTCCTTAACCTTTGTTTTGGTTTTTTCCTTCAGCTTGTTCCAGGCATCGCTGCCCAGTTTGTTCACCTTGGGTACGCTTCCCTCCTTACCGGTGTACTTCGATATTTTGTGCAGCGAGTTAATATTCACATACAGGATGTCGCTGTCTCTGTAAATGATGCGCACGGCTTCCTGCATTTTGCCGTTCGATTCCAGCTTTTGCAGTCCGCTGTAAATACCTACGCCATGGTCAATATGGGTAACGTAATCGCCCGGTTGTAATTCGCGCAGGGTTCGCAGGGTAATGGCCTTATTCTTATTATACGCCTGTTTAACCTTGTATTTATGATAACGCTGAAAGATCTGGTGATCGGTATAACAGATCACTTTCAGGTCTTCATCGATAAATCCCTGGTGTATGCTGGTAGGCACCGGGGTAAACTGGATGCCTGCTTTCAGATCTTCAAAAATGCTGTTCAACCGTTCTAACTGCCGGGGATTTTCTGCAAATAAATACAGACTGAATTTCTTTGCTTCCCACGACTTCAGGTCTTTTATCAGCAGATCGAACTGGCGGTTGAAGGCCGGCTGATCTTTGGTATTATAGTCAATGGTGAGTGGTGCGTGTTGAGTGGGCTCGCTATCCTCCATGAACCCAGACTGATAGCCAAACTCCACTACATGGCGATTGGCCAACTGTTTTTTCAGGGAGCCTGAAATAAACTCATCGGCCTTTATGCTGGTCTTTACGGTCTTGTCATCTTCTTCAGCAGCCTCTTTAGGCACAGTAAAGGTGGCCTGCATTTCAAGGAACAGGTGCAGGTCTTCTTCCTGGGTCAACAATCTTTCTTTGGTCAACTCCCAGTCCTGGAACCAATACACGGTGTTTTGGGGTAGAAATTCAAACAGGGAGATCTTATTCTCTTCGTCAAACTGCGTTTCTACATTGGGAATGATGCTAACCTGTAACAATTTCCGCTCACTCAACTGGGTTTCGGGATCGAAAATGCGGATGGAGTCTACATCGTTTCCAAACAATTCAATGCGGTAAGGTTTTTCATTACCGAATGAATAGATATCGAGGATCCCGCCGCGTAAGGCGAACTGTCCGGGTTCGTATACAAAATCGGTAGTTGAAAAGCCATAGTCAACCAACTGGCGCAACAAGGCTTCTACATCTATGGAGTCGCCCGATTTCAGATAAATAATATTTCCGGCCAGGGTTTTGGGCAATACTACTTTTTCAAACAGCGCCTCCGGATAAGTGATGAGGGCACCCACGCGGTTGCTGCCGGCCAGGGGGGAAGAAAACCGGGTCAGCGCTTCTGTTCGCAACATCACGTGCGAAGAATTGAGCAACCGGAAATTCTTTCTGTTCTTAAAAGAGGTGGGGAAGAAAAAGAGATTCAGCGCCTGGGTCAGGTTTTCCAGCGTATTGTGCATGTAAGCAGCCGCTTCGGAATCTTCACAAACTATAACGTGGTTGAGCTGGCTGTTGGCTTCGTGCTGGAAAATGGTGCCTATCACAAAGGCCGGCGCACTTCCGTGCAGGTTCTTACAAAAAACTTGTTGGGGTTGGGCAAAAGACAGCCTGTCCACCAGAGAAAAAAGGCGGGGGTTATTTTTATACCCATTGAGCAACTCCTGCAAGTTCATATCAGCGGCGCAAAGGTACGTAAAGTTGATAAGTTAACAAGTTGACATGTTAACGAGTTAACCGGAGAATGTTAAATATTGATTATCAGAGAGCAAGTTTCCGGTCACCGGTTGCCGGTTTCGTGGCTTTGAGCCTGGCTGTTTCTGCCTGTAGCCTGAGGTTTGTGGTTTGTAGCCGCCCTGACGCTTTAACTTGTTAACTCATCAACAAGTTAACTTCTCAACTAAATCCAGTAACTTAAGCAGGTATCTAAAAATTGCAAGCCATATGTCTCTAACCTGGCACACCGGAAACGTTATTCGGATCGTAAATGAAACCAGTAACACCAGAAGGTATTGGATAGAAGTGCCTGACATGCAAGCGTTCGATTTTGAGCCCGGTCAGTTTGTAACCATCGACATGCCCATTCATGAAAAACCAAACAAGCGGTGGCGCAGCTATTCCATCGCTTCCTGGCCCGATGGCAGCAATGTGTTTGAACTGGTGATCGTTTTACTGGAGGGTGGCGCCGGTACCACCTGGCTTTTTAATGAAGTGAAAGAGGGAGATCAATTAACGTTTCGTGGCCCGCAGGGCAAATTTACCCTGCCCGAACCCATTGACCGCGACCTGTTCTTTATTTGTACCGGTACGGGCATAGCGCCCTTCAGGTCGATGGCGCATCATATTTTAAATCATAATATCACCCACCAGAACATATACCTGATCTTTGGCTGCAGAAAGCTTACCGATAACCTGTATGGTAAGGAATTAGAGGAGTTGTCGGAAAAAGTGACCAGCTTTCAATACCTTCCCACTTATTCCCGCGAAGTTCCCGAAAATTATAACCATCTTATCCGCACAGGGTATGTGCATTCCATATATGAGGAAATAATCCGGGCCAATAGCCTGCACGCAAATGACGGCCCGGCTACCGTTAAACCAGCCTATTTTTATTTATGCGGCTGGAAGAACATGATAGATGAAGCTAAACAACGCATCCAGGACCTGGTGTATGACCGTAAAACCATTCACCTGGAACTGTATGGATAATAAAGGGGCGCTGCCATCGGTATAAACTGATGACACGTATACTAATTACCGGGGGATATCTACAAAGGCTGTTGATTACAATAGTGCGGGCAAAGGGACAAAAAGTGCGAAAACGGGGATTGATTACTTACTCTTTCCTACGGACTTATCCTGTAATTTTTCTGATTCTTTGGCTGTGATAGGTATTACCGGAATGTTTGATACACCTTTCAGCTGTTTTTCCAGCACTTGTTTTTCTTGTTGTAATTCAAGGATCTCTGCATGGCTTGCCATCATTTCTTTCTCCAGTTCGCACACCCTGTACTTTTGTTTCTTCAGTTGTGCGCTACGGAACAGGAAACCGGTGGCAAGGGCAATGACTATGATGCCAACCAGCATTGATACGTCAATCGATAGTTTTATTAAGAGCATTGTACCTCCATCTTAATTCACCTGGTTTGTTTTAAGGTCCTACAAAAATACACGCTTAATTATAAATTAAAATAGTAGTTCTTCGATAATACATTGCAATTAATAAAATATTTAAGCTGTTATTCCATAATGTACTTCTGCACCAGTTCCCTGACCTGGCTAGCAGGAATACGATCCTGTTGCATGGAATCGCGGTGACGGATGGTCACTGTACCATCTTCCTTGGTCTGTTTATCGATTGTTATACAGAAGGGTGTACCAATTGCGTCCATACGACGATAACGCTTTCCGATAGTGTCTTTTTCTTCATAAAAACAACGGAAATGTGCCTTACAGTCATCCATGATCTCACGGGCAATTTCTGGTAAACCATCTTTTTTCACCAATGGTAAAATGGCCAGTTTAATGGGCGCCAGTTTTGGGGGGAATTTCAACACCACCCGGCTATCCTGTTTTTCAGCAGTGCTCAGGTCTTCTTCTGTGTAGGCCTCGCTTAATACCATCATTACTGTTCTATCGAGACCTATTGAAGTTTCAAT
>JAJKIL010000158.1 GCA_021154515.1 Niastella sp.
GGAAGCAGATGAAGTGCTGGATGAAATTGCAGAAGAAGGATTTGACGAAGATGATGCCGAAGCCTTTAGCGAAGAAGAACCCTACATTACACCCGAAGAAGAGGAAGAAGAACCTGAAAGTGACTCCATCTCTTTTGCCGTTGACGACAATGGCGAGCTGATTGAAGAACATCCCGATGAAGAGGAAGGTGAAGAAGAGAATAACGACGGATCTGAGGAAGAAGGCGGAGAAAAGGATGAAGAAGGTGATGAGGATAAAGACGAGGACGAAGAAAAGAAATAACAGCAAAAAAATTATATAAACGAGGCGCATTCATTAAAAGATGGATGCGCTTTTTTACTTTTAACAATGTCAACCCTGTCGACTTATTAACTTGTCAACTTATTCTTATATTCGCATACTATGGCACAGCAATTATCCCGGGAATTATTAATCCAGTTGGCGAATGAATACGGTACGCCCCTGTATGTGTACCATGCCGAAAAAATTAAAGAGCAATACGAAAAGCTGCAAACAGGCTTTCAAAAGATCAATGCCCGTTTTTACTACGCCTGTAAGGCGCTTACCAATATTAATGTTTTAAAATATGTGAACAGCCTCGGCGCCGGGGTTGATTGTGTGAGCATTCATGAAGTAAAGCTGGCCCTGAAGGCAGGCTTTGATCCCAAGAACATTCTGTATACGCCCAATTGTGTAGACTTTCAGGAAATTGTAGCAGCCAAGGAACTGGGTGTTAATCTCAATATCGACAACATCTCCATCTTAGAGCAGTTTGGCAATAAGTTTGGCGGCAGCTATCCGGTTTGCATCCGGCTCAACCCTCATATTATGGCCGGTGGTAATTTCAAGATCTCTACCGGGCACGTAGACAGCAAATTTGGTATTTCCATTCACCAGATCAGGCACATCGAGCGCATTGTAAAAACCGCCAAAATGAAAGTGACCGGGGTGCATATGCATACCGGTAGTGAGATCAAAGACATTGGCGTTTTTATGGAAGGCCTCGATGTAATGTTCGAGATCACCTCGCATTTTCCCGACCTGGAATTTATTGACCTGGGTAGTGGGTTTAAAGTGCCTTACCAGCCCGATGATCCGGAAACAGATGTAAATACACTGGGTCAGAAGATGGCCGTAGCTTTCAAGAACTTTGAAAAAGAAACCGGTAAAAAACTGCAGGTTTGGTTTGAACACGGTAAATACCTGGTAAGCCAGTGCGGTTACTTTATAGTAAAAACAAATGTGGTGAAACAAACGCCGGCCACCGTATTTGCGGGGGTGAACAGCGGGTTCAACCACCTCATTCGCCCTATGTTCTACGAGGCGTACCACCATATTGAAAATATCAGCAATCCCAACGGACCTGAAAGGATCTATACCGTGGTTGGGAATATTTGCGAAACCGATACGTTTGCCTGGGACCGCAAGCTGCACGAAGTGCGCGAAGGCGATTACCTGGTGTTCTATAATGCCGGTGCGTATGGATTTGAAATGTCGAGCAACTTTAACTCCCGCCTGAAACCTGCCGAAGTACTGGTAAAAGATGGCAAGGCGCACCTGATTCGCAGACGCGATGAGTTTGAAGACCTGTTAAAGAATCAAATAGAAGTATTATAAAATTAACCCCGACACTTGTCGGGGTTTTATTTTACATTCATTATCTGAAAGACCTTACCTCATGCCAAATAAATTCATCCAACAATTAAAGAGCCCGGTATTATTCAGGTTGTATTTGTTTTACAAACTGCCTGCGGCATTTTTTTCAGGTGTGCGTGTAAGAGAGATTGACGAACAGCATTGCGTGGTGACCGTTCCTTATAAATGGTTCTCACAAAACCCATTCCGTTCAACTTATTTTGCCTGTTTGGCAATGGCGGCCGAAATGAGTACCGGTTCTCTCGCAATGGCGCATGTATATAAACGAAAACCGCCTGTGAGTATGCTGGTAGTGAAGTTTGAAGCCAATTATTTCAAGAAAGCAACCGGCCGAACCCGCTTTGAATGTAAAGATGGCGCCCTGTTATTGAATACCATTGAAAAGGCTATTGCCACCCGCGAACCTCAAACCTGTGTAACCACTTCTGTAGGTACGAACACGCAAGGTGAAAAGGTAGCAGATTGTTTAATAACCTGGTCGTTTAAGGTGAAAGCGTGAATGGCGAGCCATTCACGATTCACGAAATGGAAACAATAAACAATAAATAATTCTCAATAATGAAGATCGCTTTTCATGGTGCTGCCCGTACCGTTACGGGATCAAAACACTTGCTCACGTTAAGCAATGGCCGGAAGTATTTGCTCGATTGTGGAATGTTCCAGGGGTTGGGACAGGCTACCAATGCATTGAACCGCAATTGGGGCTTTGACCCGGCAGAAGTAAACTTTCTTATTTTATCGCATGCCCATATCGATCACAGCGGGCTTATTCCCAAGCTTATCCGGGATGGCTTTACCGGCAAAATATTTTGTACGCCGGCTACCAAAGATCTGACCGAAATACTGTTGCTCGATTCTGCTGAAATACAGGAAGACGATGTAAAATATCTGAACAAGAAAAGAGCGGCTGAAAAGCAGCCCTACCTGCAACCCCTCTATACAACGGAAGATGCAGAAAACTCCTTTAAGCATCTGGAGGCGGTGGAATATGGCATATGGTATAAGATAGATGAGTTTGTAGAGTTGATGTACACCGATGCCGGTCACATCATTGGCAGTGCGGCCGTGAACCTGAAAATAAACGAAGATGGCAAGGTTACCCATTTAACCTTCAGTGGCGATGTAGGCCGGTACCGCGATGTGATCCTGCGTTCACCCGCCGTGTTCCCCCAGGCCGATTACGTCATTATTGAATCAACCTATGGCAACAGCCTGCACGAACTGAATGTTACCACGCCCGATCAACTGTTACAATGGATAATGAAGACCTGTTTGAAAAAGAAGGGCAAGCTCATCATTCCCGCGTTCAGCGTGGGGCGTACGCAGGAATTGTTATACCATTTGAACCAGCTGGAGCTGGAACGGCGCCTGCCCGATCTGGATTATTTTGTAGATAGCCCGTTAAGCATAAAGACTACGGAACTGGTAAAACGCTATCCCCGCTATTTCAATAAAACCATTCAGCATGTGCTGGAAACCGATTCAGATCCCTTTGGTTTTAAAGGATTGAAGTTTGTAAAAACGGTGCAGGAATCAAAGCTGTTGAACTTTCGTAATGAACCCTGTGTCATTATTTCGGCCAGTGGTATGGCAGAAGCCGGCCGCGTAAAGCACCATATCAGTAATAATATTGAGAACAGCCGCAACACCATCCTCATGACCGGTTATTGCGAACCCGAATCGCTGGGTGGCAGGTTATTGTCGGGCCGGAAAGAAGTGCACATCTTTGGGGTAATGCATGAAGTGCATGCAGAAGTAGGAGCTATCCACAGCATGAGCGCCCATGGCGATTATGAAGACCTGAGCCAGTTCCTGGCCTGCCAGGACCCAAAGCAGGTAAAGCGCCTGTTCCTGGTGCATGGAGAGTATAATGTACAGCAACAATTCAGGCAGCGCCTGTTAAAGAAGGGATTTGTGGATATAGAGATCCCTGAGCAGCACTATGAAGTAGGGTTGACTTAAGTTGATCAGTTAACCAGTTGACGAGTTGACAAGTTGACGAGTTAACAAGTTGACAAGTTGACGAGCAGGAAGAAGGTTATGGGAATAAAGTAAGAGGTTGATAGAGTTGACGTAGTTGATAGAGTTAACAGGGTAGAATACAGGAAATAGAAACTAAGAAGTTGGGGGAGTTAAGTTTTATCGTGAGGTTGTATTGCTCCCCCTCCACCGGAGGGGGCCGGGGGGAGGCCAGGTAAAGCAAAAACCGCCTCACGGGGCGGTTTTTTAATTCAATAATCTTTGGGTAGTCTCTAAGTAAAATTTAATTCATCTATAGGTCAGATTTTCTACGGTTCTCCTTTCAGATAATGGATCTTAAATTCCTGGTTTTTTCATCGGAACTGGACGTTTAGGGCTTTTTCTCGAGGAGATCTGTTGTTTTTTGGTTTTCATGGATCGTTGGACAAAACGGGTAACTTGGTTTTTCTGGATTGTCAGGCTCCGTGATGCCTGCAGTTACTGGATTCACCCTTTTCGGGTCTTTCGGTTTTTTATAGGAATTTCGATCTTGTAACAAAGATGGTTATTCTACACCCTTAGGTCAACTTTATTCGACTAATAAGTAGAAACCTTCGATTTTAGGTGGAAAACTTCGGGTAAATGACGCAAATATCTAATGTGTATAAATTGAACATAAGTGGGTAAGTGGGTAGAGTTGAACGGTTTATTAATGTTACCTTAATATAAATAGTAACCTATTTAACGTACAAAAAGAAACCCCGACGGATTACGTCGGGGCTAACTTCTTATGAAATCCGTATCATGAGCAGGCTGGAGATAAAAATCACACTAGTTTTCAAGAGTGTAAGGATTCCACTTTTTCTTCCGTTTTAAGGATAGGGCTTATTATTGATAACCGTCACAATAAATGCTTTCTACAGATATATTTAGGGTTCTGTGTTCGATTTTGATCTGTAACAAAGATGGTTACGAAGACTGGCAAAGAGAAAATTATTAGCCATTTGGGGTAATAATGCCGGTAAACAGGAAGAAATTTTCGATGAAGTTAGATGATGTTTAAACGTTTTAATACGTCGGGTTTGTGAGCCTTGCTCACCGGGATCTCGTTCCCCTTGATAAACAGGTCATTCTCCCGAATATCGTCTATCTTATTTATATTTATAATATATGAGCGGTGAACCTTGATGAAGGTTTGGCGGTTCACTTTTTCCTCCAGGTTCTTTATCGTATTGTGTGTTATGTACTTTTTGCTATCGGCGGTCACGAATTTCACATAATCACCCATACTTTCAATAAACAGGATGTCGTCATTATTTAAACGGACCAGTTTGCCATCGCATTTAATAAAAATATGATCGGTGGCCGTGCTGCTGATATTGTTCTCACCAGCCGGTGCTGCAGTGAGTTTATTCAGGGCCTCCTGAAAACGTTGATAAGTAAACGGCTTTTTTAAAAAGTCAGTTACATTATATTCAAAAGCGTTATAAGCGTATTCTGATTTGGAGGTGGTAAGTATTACTTTGGGATAATAAGCCAGCTGATCGAGTAGATCAAAACCCGTAGCGCCGGGCATTTCAACATCCAGGAACAATATGTCAACAGAATTTTTATTCAGGTAGTCCAGGGCTTCCTCCACATTGGTAAAATGTCCTTTCACCTGCAACAGCGCACTTTTCTCGCAGCATTTGACCAAATAGTCGGCAGCTACCTGCAGATCCTCTACTATGACACAGGTCCATTTCATAAAATATTGGAATTGAATTCTTTCAACTTATTGTACTCCGATGCGATCAGCTCCTTACTCTCTGCTAATGTAACCACAATTTGCTGATATTCTGACGTTAAATCATTCGAAGAAGTTGCTTTTTGGCAAATATCTTCAAAATCATTACAAATATTTTGAACGAACGGCAAACCTACAAATCCAAACGTTGGTTTTATTTTATGTATTGCCTTTTTTAAGTCAGATATATTATTTGTTTGATAAGCGGTTTTAATGGAATTCAAATCTTCATTAAAATGTGCCAGTGTAGTTTGAAAGATCTCTTCTATATACTGGTAATCATCTTCATACAGGCTATAAAGGTAATCGGCGTCAATGTTTTCGTTGAAAATGAATTTTTTAGAGAAATTTGCTGCGCTCATTGGAAAATAGTTTATCCATTTTTTCGTTAAGTTAGTTGTCCGTAGCTGAGATCCTTTTTGTTCTAATCCAATAACTCTATGAAGGAGAAAATATTATATCTGGTCTACTCTATTTACAGAGATATAGTGCATACCGGCCTGCATGAGGGTGTTTCAAAGGATATGCGCAAAAGGATCATCCGCTTTAACCAGTTCATCATTCTGGCCCTGCTGTTGAACTTCATCTCCGTTTTCTCTTACTTCTACCATAAACTATATATAAGCGCGTTAGTAAATATTACCTCCGCTTATTTTTTCTTACTGGCATTTTATTTTGGTTCAAAACGAAAGCTGGAAACAGGCCGGATCATAGCGGTCGTAAATATAAACCTATATCTCATTGTAATATGTTACCTGGAAGGGTTAAAGGCAGGGGAGTACCTGTTGTATTTCCCCTACTTCGTGGTACTTACGTTTGTGGTGAGCATCAGGCGAAACTTTAAAGAACTGTTATCGGTGTACTCCATCACCGTTATAGCCTCGCTGGCCTGTGTAAAATTGTGTCCGTATGTAAATAACATTCAAATCATCAACGAAGCCCTGTATGCGCAATTATACAGCGGTAACCTGGTTATTTCGCTGGCCATGACCATCATTTTCTCCTATTCCATTTTACGGGTAAATAAAGACAATGAGGTGACCATTCTGCAGGAAAAAACATTTGGCGATACCATCTTCAATACCTCGCTCGACGGGGTATTTATTATTTTCAGCCAGTCGAATATTATAAACAGTTGCAATAAGCGGGCGCTGGAAATGTTTGACGTGAAAGAGAAACATGAAATTGAAGGAACGAATATGGAGAGCTGGTTTGAAGAACATCAGATAAAACAGTTCAACTCAATAAAAGAATCCCTGTCGGGCGAATCACGTCCCTGGCAGGGCGAACTTACCCTCACGGCCAAAACAGGCCGAATTTTTTATGGGTTTGTGAGTGTGGTGCCCTTTACTTATAAAGATACCGGCTACACCAAGATCAGTATCCTGGATGTATCGAATGTGAAGATGGCCGAATTTGAACTTATGAAGGCAAAAGAAAAAGCTGAATCCGCAGCCAGAACAAAATCGCGCTTTCTCAGCAACATGAGCCATGAGTTGCGTACCCCGCTGAACGGCATCATTGGCGCTTCTAATTTATTGCTGCAGGAAGAACACCTGAATACCCAGGTACAACACCTCGATATCCTTAAGTTCTCATCAGAGCATATGATGATGCTCATCAACGATATCCTGGATTATAATAAAATGGAAGCCGGAAAAGTAGAGCTGGCCGATGTGCCGGTGAACATAAAAGAGTTCATGCAAAAACTGGCTTCGCAGTTCTCGCCCCAGATAAAATTGAAAGGACTGGAGTTTAAGATTGATATCGACGACCGGCTCGACCTGGAATTTTATACCGATGAGACCAGGCTGAACCAGGTGCTGAGCAACTTGCTGGCCAATGCCCTTAAGTTCACTCACCAGGGTACCATTACCATGGCGGTGCGAAAACTGTTTTCGTCAAGCACCAAATCAACCTTGCAGTTTATAGTAATGGATACCGGCATCGGTATTCCTAAAAACAAACATAAAGAGATCTTCGACAGCTTTACCCAGGCCGATGTAAATACTACCCGCAAGTATGGTGGAACCGGTTTGGGGTTAGCCATCACCAAGCGTATCGTGAACATGTTCAACAGCGACCTGTTGCTGGAGAGTGAAGAAAACAAGGGCAGTGCGTTTCACTTTACTGTTGAGTTGAGGATCTGTGAGAACCGGAAACGCTACATGGAGGACAATATTAAAAACCTCGATTCGCTGGAAGGCATCCGCTTACTGATCGCAGAAGATAACCCGGTGAACCTGTCGATTGCTAAAAGATTTCTTACCAAATGGGGCATTCAAGTTAGCGAAGCAACCAATGGCCGCGAAGCGCTGGCCCAGTTTAAAAAAGGCACTTTCGATCTGTTGCTGATTGATCTTGAAATGCCCGAAATGGATGGCGCAACGGCGTTAAAGGAAATACGTAAGATTAACACTTCAATCCCCGCCGTTGCTTTTACAGCTGCGGTATATGATAATATGCAGGCCGATCTGCTGCAAAAAGGCTTTACAGATTTCATACACAAACCATTTAGACCGGAAGAACTTCACTCGAAGATTTCTTATTTAGTCTCTGCCTTGCGAGCATAAGTGGGCGAGGTAAAAAGCAGGAAGTAAGAAGAGCCCGCAGGGCGACTTTAATAGTAGAGCCTTAGGATCGGGTCTTTGGGTATTACCGCGCGCGAAGCGAAAACTACGTCGCTGTCTCGGCTAAGCCGAGATCAACTCGTCAACTGATCAACTCGTCAACTGGTCAACTGGTGGTAAACTACCACAGAGAGCATCTCCCTAAAAAGTACCAGATTTATCCAGGCAGCCACTGCCATGATAAGTTCTACCCCTGTTTTTACTGAATTGGTAAGTAATTTTTTGAATGTAGTTGTATTCCTTCGTGTTTTATTAAACAACCTTTGTATCTTGCATACCTGTTCAATTGTCTAGCGTAGTCAGTATTAGCCGAAAAAACAAAGCCATGAGAAAGATTCCAGTGAA
>JAJKIL010000159.1 GCA_021154515.1 Niastella sp.
CACCGCCAATCCCCCCTCCGCCGTTTCTTTATACTTATGACTCATATCAATAGCCGTATCCCACATAGTCTTAATAACCGCATCCAGCGATACTTTGGCAAAATCAGGTGTGCTTTGCAGCGCCAGTTGCGAAGCCGTTATTGCTTTTATAGCGCCCATGGTATTTCTTTCAATACAGGGGATCTGTACCAGTCCGCCAATGGGATCGCAGGTAAGTCCGAGGTGATGTTCCATGGCAATTTCACTCGCCATCATAGTTTGCCGCTGACTGCCACCCATTACTTCAGTTAATCCGGCCGCCGCCATGGCAGATGACACGCCGATCTCCGCCTGACAACCACCCATAGCTGCAGAAATGGTAGCGCCTTTTTTAAAGATGCTGCCAATTTCAGAAGCAGTCAACATAAACTGCATGATCTTGTCATCGTTATATCCATCGCAAAACACCACCAGGTAATGCAACACGGCTGGTATTACCCCGGCAGCGCCATTGGTAGGGGCGGTAACCACCCGGCCAAACGAAGCATTCTCTTCATTAATGGAAAGAGCAAAACAACTTACCCAATCAAGAATGTATTTGAAATCGCTGCCACCGGCGCGAATGGCCTGGATCCAGCTCTCGTAATCAGTATAGGTTCTGTCTTTTAAAAGCTTTTTATTGAGATCGGCCGCTCTGCGTTTTACCTGTAAACCGCCGGGTAACATGCCCTGGCTATGGCAACCGCGAAACATACATTCCTTCATCACCTGCCAGATCTTCAAAATGCCTTTACGGGTTTCCTCATCAGTGCGCCAGCTGTTCTCATTTTCCGTCACTACTTCACTAATGCTTAAACCGGTTTTACGACACCAGTGCAACAGGTCGTCGGCCGTATCGATGGGGAAAGGCAGTTGCACTGAATCGGTAGAAGTGGTCTTTTCATTTTCCTGCTGTACAAACCCGCCGCCTACCGAGTAATAAGTAGCAGCCAGTTGTTCCCCATTATGCAGGGTAATCATGAACGTTAACGCGTTTGGATGGTAGGGTAATGATTCCGTGAACAGGAATTCTACATCGGTAGCGGGATCAAAATCAATTTCATGTTTGCCCTGCAGCAGCAATTTTTTGGTGGTGCGAATACGCTGCACTTTATTATCGAGGGCTTCTACATCGCAGGTTACCGGGTCTTCGCCACTCAAACCCATTAACACGGCCAGATCGGTACCATGGCCTTTACCGGTTTTGGCCAGTGAACCATATAACAATATCTGTAAGGATACTACCTGTAAAAGCTGGTGTTTTTGTTCGAGCGATTGCAAAAAAAGCTGGGCTGCACGCCAGGGGCCCAGGGTATGGGAACTGGATGGACCTACCCCGATCTTAAAGATATCAAATACGGAAATGGATTCGTGTGGCAAAGGGCTTTACATTTAGAGACAAATGTAAGGCAAAAGTTACCAGTTGTTAGTTTTTCCGTATAACTTCTTAATTATGAACTCTCAGCACTTTGCCGCGATGAGGCCTTTGCCCTTTGCCTTTTGCCCTCTGCCTAGTAGAAAGAACTCATCGTAATATCAAAAATGAGAATAGAATTTGCCGGAATGATCACAGTTCCGCTATTATCTTTTATATCTGTGCTGCCATAAGCCAGCGTGGGTGGAATATACAGCTTTATATGTCCGCCCTTTTTTATAAGCGGAAGGCCTTTTCTTAATCCTTCAATAGAAGAACCAAGGGTAAAAGCCGTAGTGGCCTGGTCAAAAACATGTCCATTGGTAAGTTGGCCGGTATACGCTAATTCAACCTGGGAGCAAAGCCCGGGCGAACCATTGCCATCGCCGCTCTTTACGATCTCGTAATAAAAACCACTGGAATCTTTAAGTGCCGTAGACACATTATTAGAAGTAAGATAATCTTTCACCGCCTGTTGTTCGGTTACCGGCGCCACCAATTTTTGATCGCTGTAGCCGCAACCCGAATCTTTTTTACAAGCATTAAAAAGCACAAAGCACAATAAGCCCCAAACAAGATTTCTCATCAGAAATTGATTTGTGTTGTTAACCCTGGTACAAGACAATGGTTTAAAGATGATAGCTGCGTACCCCCCAGTCCGCCAGCAGGCGGAGAGTAAGTTATTAGTTGCAGTTTTCTGGTTTTAGGTTGCAAGCCGGTTTCTGGTTACAGGTTTACAAGTTTCAGGTTACAAAGCAACATGTTACAGATCCCTGTAACATGCAACCTGTAACTTGAGACGTTTTCTTATTCCTTCCCTTCCTCTTCTTTCTCTCTGGCTCTTAGTTCTAAGTAGTGCTGCTCCCGCTGCTCCCACTGGTGACGTTTGTAAAACACTGCCACAAACACCGCAATACATATTACAGCAATCATTAGTATGACAGGACTACTCTGGCTGTTTGCCTCCATATTGGCGCGCGTATACCAGAATTTACCTGAAAATAATAAAATTAATACGGGAACTGCAAACAGCAAACCGATGGGGAGCCCCATCAACAGCTGTTTATTGAGTTTTTTTTCGCGTAAGCGATTCGCCTCCCAGTACTCCAAAAACCGCCTTTCCTGTTCGTTAAGCATGCATAATAAATTAATCCACAAACGAATAAAACGTCCCCAAAAATAATAACTTCACCCGACCTGTTTGTAGCGCAGGCAAAATAGTATTAACTTACATCAAAAATCCTTAATCTCTTGAAAATTTCCGTTTTAGTAGCACAGTATTTTTACCAGCACAGGGTATTAAACTTACCAGGTATTGGAAGCTTTTATCTTAGTGATGTGGTAGACGTGCAAACCATTGCGGATAAGAATTCGCGTGACCTTATTGAACACATCCATTTTGCCCAGAAAGCTATTACCCGTCCGGATGATCAACTGATCGAGTTTATTCGCAAACATACCGGTAAGATCAGGCCGCTGGCAGAATCGGACCTGGATACATTTGTCGCAGATGGCAAGCTGATGCTCAATATTGGCAAGCCTTTTCACATCGAAGGCATTGGCACTTTACATAAGAATAAAGACGCTGTTTATGAGTTTACACCCGGCCAGCCGGTTGTACAACGCCTTGAAGCGCCCACACCACTTACGTCTGTTGATCAGCAGGACCCCGAAAGACCGCTTAAAAGAAAATCGGTCTTTGATGAAGACCCGCATGAAAGACGCAATTCATCCATCAGGCGTATGGCCATTGGCATTGGACTGATAATTGGGATAGGCATTATTCTCTGGGGTGGTTACAGCCTGTTTACTTCCAAAGTAAAAACAGACCCCAATGCGGCTACTGCTTCCACTACCAGTGAGCAGGATACCCAGCGTACCTCTACCTACCTGCATAATTTAAACGATCCGCAAAAAGCGCTGAATGACGCCGAGAAAAAGGACAGCAATATAACAGGGGTGAACACGGCCGATACCACACATAAAACCACTGTTACCCCGCCACCTGCCGCTACTACTGCATCCCCGGTTATAGCAGGTCCTTCCAGAACTTTCAAGTATGTACTGCAAACTACCAGGCTCAGGAAAACGGCGCAGGACATGTATGATAAATTAAAACCAAAGGTTGAACTGGAAGCAGTTGATTCTACTTTATTTAGAATTGTGATCTCATTGCCTGGTTCACCCGCCGATACGGCCCGCATCAAAGACTCTTTACACTTTTGGTACTGGGGCGCCCGCCGGGATAGAGTGGTTACTGTAGAATAATTCCAACATGAGCAAACGAACAGCTGAGTATTGGATAAGTAAATTACAACTGGCTACCCATATTGAAGGGGGCGCTTTCAGAGAAATATACCGGTCGCCGGTTTTGGCGCCTTTGTCGGCCCTGCCCGGTGGCTTTGGTGGCGACCGCAACTTTTGCACCAGTATTTATTTTCTGTTACAACAACACCAGTTCTCGGCTTTTCACAAAATAAAAAGCGATGAAGTGTGGCATTTCTATTACGGAGATGCCCTCATCGTTTATGAGATCGACCAACAGGGACAATTAATTGAACACCGCCTTGGCTGCGATCCCGAAAACAACGAATCCTTTCAATGCGTAATAGCCGCCGGCAACTGGTTTGCCGCCCGCCTTGCACCTGGTGGCGAGTATGCGCTGGTGGGCTGCACCGTAAGCCCCGGTTTTGACTTCGCCGATTTTGAATTGGCAAAACAAGAGGAATTGCTCACTACTTACCCCGATCATTCCGAATTAATAAAAAAAATGACAATTTGAAATAGCTGAGGTTGATGAGTTAACTGATCAGGGAACTTATTAACATTCCCGGGTTTTATACAACCGGAGGAGTTGTATCTTCGTCATACAATAGCTACCCGCTCCCTTTTTAACCCGTTTTAGATCCGTGATGAGTAAGCTTTGAGACCACAAAAGACTCAAAATATTACTCCCAGGCAAGGGAGGTCCGCCCGTAGGCGGATCCCCTTTATTTTTTATAGGTCCTCCCTGTAAAGAATGAGCGCAGCATCTGAAGTTCCATTATCGAGGATCGTAAAAGTTGAATTCCAATCTTTTTACACCACCTGTTTTAACAATCCTCTACAGCTATCGTTTCCCTACCAACAATTTTACCATTGCCGCATTTATCGCCTCTCTACCGGTTTGAACCGAAACCGCTCCCTATCTCTTTATGACCTTACAGGGACCTAACAGGGACCTCACAGGGACCTGACAGGGACTTCACAGGGATTTCCCCCCTGTCAGGTCCTTGTTTTCTCTTTGTTAGGTCCTTGTTTTCTTGGAATCATATCAGAAATATACTATATTCATACCCTAATCAAAACCATAATTATGGCCAAATTCAATCAAGGTATAACCGGCCCGTTCCAGGGCAAGGTTGGTAGGGTCATCGGTGCATCCTGGAAAGGGATTCCCTATATGCGCGCGCTGCCTAAGAAAAGAACCTCCCCGCCAACCGCAGGAGAGCTCGCAAATCGGAAAAAATGGACTTTATCTCAACAATGGCTGCAGCCTGTTCAGGATTTTGTCCGGATCGGATTTAAAGGCTATAGCCCTAAATCGGAAGGATTTATTGCCGCCAAGTCATACTTGCTGAAAAATGCGATGGTAGTAAATGGGGAAACTGTGGCTATTGACCCGGCCCGCGTGAAGCTGAGTTGGGGCGATCTGCCATTACCCAATAATTTACTGATGACCAGGCTGGAAGGGAAACTGGTTCAATTTACCTGGGACCCCAACGTGTACGATGATGTAGCCTGCAATGGCGACCAGATCATGATGTTAGCCTATAATGTTGAGAAAGATAGCGTAGTAGATGATCTGTATGGCCGGGTAAGAGCACACGGTTCAGACATATTGAATATCGATACCAGCAAAACCGGAACCTTTCATTTATATGTAGCCTTTGTTGCACATGACCGTAGCAGGCAGTCGGAAAGCATGTATATGGGCACTGTTGAAATATAACCCACCTTTAGTGGCTGGACGTTCCCAGTAATTCATTATACTTTTTCATCACCTGCACAAAATCTTCGGGAGTGTGCATTCTTAGTTGCTGCGCAGCAATAAAAGCGGCAATTGGTTCTTTTTTGTCGCCAAACTTTTCGGGCAGTTCGGTGCGGTCAGCCGGTAACAGGGTCATGGCGCCATTTTGAAGCAGGTAATAAAATTCGGCTTCTTCCAGGCGGCGGTTTACCCGACCGTTTGAAACAACCTGTTTTTCTTCAATAATATTCCGGGCAATCAGCCGGAGCAGGGAAGCTTTATCCTGTAACAGCACCTGGAAATAGGTGTTTTCGGAAGTTTTATCAGTAGATGGAAATCCCCGGCGAAACAGCAGGGAATCTTTCTTTTTGGGATACATTACAAATTCCTGCACTTTACTTTCTGCAGCAAAGGCATTGCCATTGAACTCAAGCAGCAGCATGTTCTTCAGGCAATCGAACTTCAATTTAAACTGGTTCAGCGTTCTGCCGCTGGTAAACCGCACTACCCCATCGCACCAGTCTTTAAATAAATAAGGATTTCCGGTAATGGTATTCAGTTCATCTTCTTTGGTGCTTTGGCCCAGGGCGCACTGGCACAGTAACAACAAACACCAGGCAATGTGCTTCATGATGACAAATTTGATTGCTTATAAGGTACGAATATTTATTTCTTAACGCTTATCAATTCAACAGAGAATGGGGTTTTCGTGCCAGATAAAAAAAATCCCCCTCCCGGTTAAGCCGGGAGAGGGACATATAATTAAGCGAGTTTGGATTAATAATCCATTCCACCCATACCAGGAGCGCCACCGCCATGTACATGGGGTTCTTCTTTCTTAGGTTTGTCGGCAATTACGCACTCAGTAGTGAGTACCATACCGGCAATAGAAGCGGCGTTTTCCAAAGCAATACGGGTAACTTTAGTAGGATCGATTACACCAGCGCGGAGCAGGTTTTCGTATTTCTCTGTACGAGCATTGAAACCGTAATCGTTCTCACCTTCTTTTACTTTTTGTACTACAATGCTACCTTCGATTCCGCAGTTGGCAACGATCTGACGCAGCGGCTCTTCAATAGCGCGTTTTACAATAGCAATACCGGTGTTTTCATCTTCGTTCAAACCTTTCAGTTTATTCAGGTCTTTGATGGCGCGAATGTAAGCTACACCACCGCCAGGAACGATGCCTTCTTCAACGGCAGCGCGGGTTGCATGTAAAGCATCGTCTACACGGTCTTTCTTCTCTTTCATTTCAACTTCAGTAGCAGCACCTACGTACAATACAGCTACACCACCGCTTAATTTAGCCAGGCGTTCCTGTAATTTTTCTTTATCGTAATCAGAAGTAGTTACGTCGATCTGCGCTTTGATCTGGTTAACGCGGGCAACGATCTCGTCTTTTTTACCATTGCCGCCAACAACAGTGGTGTTGTCTTTATCGATGGTGATAG
>JAJKIL010000160.1 GCA_021154515.1 Niastella sp.
CGTGAGTTTTATCATTGCAATGGCTGGGTGGCGCATCATAATTCAGATCTCTGGGGTTGCGCCAACCCCGTGGGCGACCTGGGCGCCGGAGATCCCGTGTGGGCCAACTGGTATATGGGGGGCAACTGGCTTTGCCAGCATTTATGGGAACATTATGCATTTACCCGCGATAAGAAATTCCTCGCAGAAGCCTACCCGATCATGAAACAGGCCGCTTTATTCAGTCTCGACTGGCTGGTGAAGGACAGCAGTGGTTATTGGGTAACGGCGCCTTCCACTTCTCCCGAAAATAAGTTTCGCGATGCAACAGGCCGGGCGCAGGCTGTATCTGTTGCTACAACGATGGATATGTCGATCATCTGGGACCTTTTTACGAATGTAATAGAAGCGTCCGAAGCGTTGAATACAGACCAGTCATTCCGCAGCCGGTTAACCGAAGTAAGAAAAGACCTGTATCCCTTAAGAAAAGGAAGCAAGGGTGAATTACTGGAATGGTATAAAGAGTTTGCAGAAACAGACCCGCAGCACCGCCATGTATCTCACCTGTTTGGTTTGCATCCGGGCCGCCAGATCTCGAAGAACAATACGCCGGAGTTCTTTGCAGCCGCAAAGAAAACGCTGGAGATAAGAGGAGATGCCGGCACCGGCTGGAGCCGTGGATGGAAGATCAACTGGTGGGCGCGTTTGCTGGATGGCGATCATGCCTATACACTCATCCGGCATTTGTTGAACTATTCCGGCGCCGACGGTAAAGGCGGAGGCGGCACCTATCCAAACCTCTTTGATGCGCATCCGCCATTCCAGATAGATGGCAACTTTGCGGGAACTGCAGGTATAACCGAAATGCTGGTGCAAAGCCATTTGGGCGAAGTACATCTTTTACCCGCCCTGCCAGCTGCATGGAAAGAGGGATCTATAAAAGGATTGAAAGCCCGGGGCGGTTTTACGGTAGATATACAATGGGCAGAAGGGAAGCTGCGCAACGCAACCATCACGGCGGTCACCGATGGCGTCTGTCGTATCAGGAACAACAGGGTATTCCTGGTGAATGCAGCCAGGGCAAAACCGGAAGGTGATGATTTCGTGCTATCCGTAAACATGAAGAAAGGGCAGCGATACAATATTCAACCACATCAATGATTTTTTGGTTGTTTTGCCGACCACTCAATGGCCTGCTGTATCAGTCTGCGGAAATTAGGATTGGAATAACCTGAAGGGCCATGACCTAACTGGATGTATATAACATCAGAATTTCCGTAATGATTGATCCAGGCGAGGTAGCGCATACTTTTGGGATGTGTGGTACTGAGCAAAGGTTTCACCTGTGGTAATATCTCAACGTTACCATACACTTCATCAACTATGTCAAAATCAGGAATGCCGCGCGTCACCGGATGCTTCCTGTTTTCCACTTTCACCGGGATGGTCACATCGTGTTCATAGTTGGCATTCAGCGTATCGCCATGTACCACTACCGGATGTGTATGGTATTGCCCGCCCAGGATTTTTATGAATTCAGGCCAGTTTTGGTACGACACCAACGAATGATGCAGAAAGACCATGTTTGTGCCTTTTTTTAACAGCCTGATGTAGGCTTCCTGTTGTGCCGGAGTAATGGAATCAACCAGGTCGTAAAACACGAGCACATTATACTTATTTACTTCGGGTGATGCGATCAGCATATTGGCCTGTGGCTGAACAAGCGTATCATATGTAATGGAAGGAATGGAATCAAAAACGTCATAAAAGGGCTCATGTTTAAATCCATGTCCCCCGCTTACAATAAGTACCCTGATCTTTTGCTGCTGAGCGAAAGAGAAATGCACACCCCCTATGAATATAAAAAAACATACATATAGCTTATAGTAATGAGCGTTTTTTTTCATCTGGTTAAGTTACACTTTTTATTCCCCCCGAAAGGCCGGCCGCTGCCATGACCCCGGCTGCATGGGTATAAAATGTTGCTTTGCAAGGTAGCAAATGTTGCCCGGTGCCTTTACCGCCCGCCTGGCTGGTATTTGGCACTTTACTTGTTCTATGGAAGGCTTATTATATATAATCCTTACCATACTATGAAACAGTTCTTTTTAACCGGTTCGTTGTTTTGCCTGCATATAGCACTTCATGCCCAGAATGTGCAGGTTAACGTGAAGATCTTTAATAACAGAAAAGCGGTTTCTCCGTATATCTATGGCCGCAATAATTCCATTACAGACTTTATAGGAAATCCTGTTTCAGCAAGTAACTGGCAGCTGTATAAAGATGCTGGGCTGAATTTCTTCCGGGAAAATGGCGGCAACAACCTTACTAAACACAATTGGCGGCTTAATCTTAGCAGTCATCCCGACTGGTATAATAATGTATATAATTCTGATTGGGATTATGCAGCACAAACCCTTCATCAGAATATCCCTGCTGCTCAGGGTATGTGGGGATTTCAGCTGATTGGCCAGGCCGCCCGCACAACTGCCAACAATTTCAATGATTGGGCCTATAATAACTCACAGTGGTGGTCGGGTGTAGGTCAAAACCTTGCAGGAGGTGGCGTTATGAATACGGCCGGCGGCAGCCAGGCCCTGGTGAATGGAGATCCCAGCCAGTACCTGGAACCGTGGACGGCGGACTCTACCACCGGTATCCTGACCCATTGGTTCGGAAGTGGCGGTCTGGGCCTTGATTCTACGAAGATCAGGTACTGGAATATGGACAATGAAGTAGAGATCTGGTCGGGCACGCACGACGATGTGATGCCCGTTCAACCCGATGCAGAAACATTCATGCAATCTTATTTTGCAGTAGCCAAAAAAGCAAGGGCGCTTTTTCCCGGTATTAAGTTAACAGGACCGGTAAGCCCGAATGAATGGCAATGGTTTAATTGGGGCGCTGCACCGGTTACCGGGTCCGACGGCAAAAAGTATCCCTGGTTACAGTATTTTATTAAACGGGTGGCTGAAGAAGAACAAAGCACGGGGATCAGGTTACTGGATGTTATCGATCTTCATTTCTATCCTTCCAGTTCTTCGGCTTCGAATGTGGTTCAATATCACCGGGTGTTTTTTGACAGTACTTATATTTATCCCGAAGCCAACGGCGTACATGTGGTGAATGGGGGATGGGATAACTCCATACAGATAGAAAATGTTTTTGGCAGATGCCAAAAGTGGCTCGACCAATACATGGGCCCCGGCAACGGCGTTACTTTTGCTGTATCTGAAACCGCTACGGCGCTTCAAAATGATCCGAATGGCGTGGCCGTTTGGTTTGCGTCAATGATGGGCGAGTTCATGAACCATGGTGTAGAATACTTCTCTTCCTGGAACTGGGATATAGGCATGTGGGAAACCCTGCACCTGTTTAGCCGGTATAACAAAAGTAATAGTGTACAAGCTACTTCCAGCGATGAACTGAATGTATCCGCCTATACAACCGTTAATAACAATAATGATTCAGTAACAATAGCGCTGGTTAACAGATCTCAAAGCCAGTCAAAGACTGTTGTGATAAACTTTTCCGATTTCCTTCCTGCAAATCAGGCTGCAAAAACATTAACGCTGAGTAACTTACCGGTGGGTACAGAAACCTTTGTATCGCATAGCAACAATGCGCTGCAATCCGGAAACATTTCGCCGCTAAACAATACGTTGCAGGTTACACTGGCGCCCATGTCAATTACTTCTCTGATAGTTACCGGCGCTGCAGTGGCGCTTCCACAAAACCTGCTCGCTTTCACCGCATCGAAGGGCGATAATAAAGTGATCCTGAATTTCACCACCACCAACGAATTGAAAGTTGCTTCATTTGATGTGGAAAGAAGCGCGGATGGTTCGTCTTTTACTAAAATTGGTACGGTAACAGGGGAAGGCGCTACTGCGGAGTATACCTACATCGACGCACACCCCTTGCCATCAGTGAATTATTACCGGCTTAAAATGATAGACCAGAGTGGGAGTTATTCCTACAGCAAAATGGTAACCATCCGCTACGATAAAAATGGTTCTATCGCTATCTTCCCCAACCCGGCTAAAGAGGTGTTAACTGTTCAATTACATCTGCCGGCAGGCGCCATCTCGCTTCAAATAATTGACGGAATGGGACGCAGGTTGAAAACGATGACATTGCAATCCTCAGGTAGCTCTTTATCAACGGCTATAGATCTCAGCGGGCTGGCCGCAGGGCAGTATTATCTTCATGCCGGCAGCGAAAATATAAGTTTTATAAAACAAAAATAAACAGGTAACCGCCCCGGGACTTTTCGTAATCAGATCGGAAAGTCCCGGGGTACCATTTATTGCAACTGTAGCTGCACGATCATCTCTGTTTTGTCTTCTTTATTGGCGATCCCACTCAATACAATGTCACTTTCACTTTAAAAGGGACCTTTTCAAACCCGGTCTGCAACATTTTTTGCCATCATCTGCAACATTTGAGGACCCTGTTTCAAAGAACATCCGGGTAGTTTTACAGCACGTCTATTAAATATCACAAAGACGCTGAACCTTTGAAAACAGAAAGAATGAAAATCACCTGGCAGGTCAAAATAATGGGGCTTCTCCTTGCTGTACTGTTTTGTATAAGCTGTCAAAAAAAGGCGACCCCGGTTGCTCAGCAACTGTCTGCCCCCCCATCAGTGAGCAAACAGCTCTATCCAACCTATAACACATCGCCCCAGGCGCCTGATTCCACAGGCATGGGCACCGCTGTGCAACTGGCTGCCAAATTCAAATTAGGATGGAACATTGGGAATACCATGGAAGCTACCGGCGGAGAAACCAGCTGGGGCAATCCCCTCATCACCGAATCGTATGTAAAAGTTGTAAAGCAGTTAGGCTTTACTGCTATTCGTATACCCTGTGCGTGGGATGTTCATCTTGACAACAAAGCCACTGCCCACATAGATCAAAATTGGATGAATAGAGTGAAAGAGGTAGTTGGTTATTGTGTCAATAACGGCATGTATGTTATGCTGAATATTCACTGGGATGGTGGCTGGCTGGAAAATAATATCAGTAAAGCAAAGCAGGATTCTGTGAGTGCTAAACAAAAAGCCTTATGGGAGCAGATTGCTACCACCATGCGCGACTTTGATGAGCATCTGATGTTTGCCAGCGCTAATGAACCGGCTGCCGGTAATGCGGAGGAGATGGAAGTCTTAACAGTCTATCACCAGACGTTTGTCAATGCCGTTCGTTCAACAGGTGGAAGGAACAGTCACCGCGTTCTTATTCTTCAGGGCCCGGGTACAAACATGGCATTAACAGCCGATTTAATGAACACACTCCCTAAAGATCCGGTAGCCAACCGGCTGATGGTGGAGGTACATAACTATACGCCGGCCCAGTTTTGTTTTCTGAATGAAGATGCGAGCTGGGGTAAAATGTTTTACTACTGGGGCAGGAGCCATCATTCAACAATTGAACCTGATCGCAACGCCACGTGGGGTGAAGAGAACGACCATCTTGCTGACTACGACAAGATGAAAGCGAAATATGTTGATAAAGGAATCCCGGTTTTAATGGGTGAGTATGGCGCTTACAGGCGTGATGGGTCCGCTCATGTTCCCAAAGATCTGGCCACACACGAAGCTTCGGTAGATTACTGGATAACCTTTGTAACGAAAGAAGCATTGGCCCGTGGAATAAAACCTTTCTGGTGGGATACAGGTGGAGCGCTGGACAGGAGGAATAACACAGTAAAGGATCAGCGTACAATTGATGCTCTTATGGCGGGAGCCAAATAGAGATATTTATTCAATTAAACGATTGACACTTTATGAAAAAAAAATTACTTGCCTTTCTCTGTGTATGGCTCTTGATTAATTTGTTTCAGGGCAACGAAACGAAAGCTCAATCTGCCAACTATGTCTGGAAGAATGCACCTATTGGCGGGGGCGGATTTGTAACCGGCATCGTTACCCACAAAACATCGGGCGACAGGTATTGCCGCACCGATGTAGGCGGTGCTTACCGCTGGGATGCCGCGAACAACAAATGGGTTCAGTTGCTCGACTGGCTTGGCGATTCACAAAGTGACCTTTATGGAGTGGAGGCCCTGGCGCTTGATCCGCAGAATGCAAATAATGTTTATATGCTCTGCGGAACCAATTATACTGGCTCAGGAAAGTCTGCTCTATTAAAGTCCACCGATAAAGGAAATACTTTTACTTATACAGACCTTACCGCCAAGTTTAAAGTGCATGGAAATGGAAGTGGGCGCGGTAACGGTGAACGCCTGGCTGTTGACCCCAAAAATAGTAATATATTATTCTGTGGAACAAGGGCGAACGGGTTGTGGAAGAGTACAGATGCCGGCGTTACCTGGAACCAGACCTGGAGCGGTGTAACTACCACAACCAACGGTAACGGGATCTGTTTCGTGCTTTTTGATCCTTCAGGCAGTGTGGTAAACGGAGCCAGTCAAACCATTTACATCGGCGTTTCCCGCACCGGCGGCGGCAATGTTTACAGGAGCACCGATGGCGGCGCCACGTTTACCGACATTACCGCTACCACCGGTTTTATGCCCCACCGCGCAGCGTTGCAGGGAACTACCATGTATGTTACTTATTCTGATAACGAGGGACCGCAATCTACTAACGGAGATGGGAAGTTATATAAGCTCAATACGGCTACCGGTGTATGGACAAACGTTACACCCGTTAGTTCGAAGGATTATTGCTACGGCGGCGTGAGTATAGATCCTACTAATGTTAACAGAGTGATAGTTTCTACCAGTGGCATCTACTGGAACAACCAGTTTGGTACCGGCTGGGGCGACTTTATTTTCCTCACTACAGATGGCGGATCGACCTGGACGCTTAAGAATGGCACCAACGCCACCTATGATGCGAACGGCATGGGATGGTCTTGCTGCGGCGCGGTCAACTGGATGGACTGTATCGAGTTCGACCAGTCTAATCTAAATAAGGTTCGCGTAGTAGGCGGAGGTGGGATCTATACCTGTTGCGATATTACCGCCACAAATTGTTCCTGGAAATGTGATGTGACCGGCATTGAAGAAACAGCATTGCAAGACGTAACAAGCATTCCCGGCGGTTCGGTTATCTCCTCTTTCGGCGACGTAACAGGCTTTGTGCATGAGCCGCTGACTGCTATTCCGCAGGCAAAATTGTCTCCTATAGACGGGAATAATCAGAGCATTGCTTATGCGGCCGGCAACACAAACAGGGTCGTAAGAGCTTCTAACGGTGGAAACGTTGTTTATTATTCCAACGATAAGGGCGCTACCTGGACGGGATGCGCCACTAATATGGGTACAGATGGAAAAATTTCAATCAGTGCAGATGGAGGCACCATACTGCACTGCCCTGGAAGTTCTTCAACAACCTACTATAC
Organism: Niastella sp.; assembly: GCA_021154515.1. GTDB lineage: Bacteria > Bacteroidota > Bacteroidia > Chitinophagales > Chitinophagaceae > Niastella. The sequence goes on from JAJKIL010000160.1 coordinate 7,353, forward strand.
TACGAACAACGGAGGCAGCTGGACTGCTTGTTCGGGTGTATCCGTCCAATACGCTGCTCCGGTGGCTGACCAGGTAAATGCAAATTATTTCTACATCTTCTCGCCGAGAACCGGGGAGTTATTCAGAAGCACCAATAAGGGAGTCAGTTTCTCGGTAGCAGGCACGCCGGGCGCATCAAGCGCGAATTATCCATGGGAACTAACCCAGATAAGGACAGTGCCGGGGTTTGAAGGTCATGTGTGGGTACCCCTTTTCAACAATGGATTAAAATATTCAACCAACGCCGGAGTAGCTTATACTACTGTTCCCAATGTTACTTATTGCAAAGCGCTGGGGATAGGAAAAACGATGCCTGGAGCCAGCTATCCGACTGTTTTCATCTGGGGAACAGTGTCTGGCGTAACCGGCCTTTTCAGATCAACCGATCAGGGGGCTACCTGGCTCAGGTTAAATGATGATGCCCATCAGTTCGCAGGCGCGCCATTACTCATGGGCGATATGAACGTTGCGGTAAGGGTATATATGAGCGCCGACGGTGGCAGAGGTTTAATTTACTGGGAGCCTGCCTGTACACCTTCTGCCATCACCCCGTACGTACAGGTTAACGGCGGAACCTGGCAGCAGACAGCCAATGGTACTTTAGCTTCAGGTGGCAGCGTATTGTTTGGCCCTCAGCCCGTCACGGGAGGATCGTGGAGCTGGAGCGGTCCGAATAATTTTAGTGCTACTACGCGTGAAGCAGGCATTTCAAATCTCCAGGTGAACCAGGCAGGGAACTATGTGGCCACCTATACCAACAGCGGCGGATGCCAAAGCATGCAGACCTTTAGCCTCAACGTGACCGGCTCTATACTGAGAGAATACTGGACAGGCATTAGCGGAACGGCTATCAGCAACCTCACCTCCAATGCCAATTATCCAAACAACCCTACGGGTAGCGGTCAGCTCACCAACCTCGAAGGCCCCACAAACTGGGCGGATAACTATGGAACACGGATCCGCGGATATCTCTATCCGCCTGCCAGTGGAAGCTACACGTTCTGGGTAGCGGGAGACGACAACACCGAGCTGTACCTGAGCACCAACGACAACCCGGCTAATACATCAAGAATAGCTTACGTAAGCGGATGGACGAATTCGAGAGAATGGAATAAATACAGCACACAGCAGTCTGTTACCATTAACCTCTCTCCCGGTCAGAAATACTACATTGATGTCCTTCAAAAGGAAGGTAGTGTGGGAGATAATGTAGCAGTAGCCTGGC
>JAJKIL010000161.1 GCA_021154515.1 Niastella sp.
GTTACAGGTAACCGTTCAGCAGAACGAACAACTCACCGATCAGGTAACGCAGACTTTTGGTTGCCGGAAGATCGAATTGCGCGGACCGCAGTTCTTCCTGAACGGAGAAGCCGTTCGGTTACCGGGGTTAGAATACATGCCATCGAGCCACCCGGCTTATGGCAGCGCCGAACCGCGTTGGGTGATGGATTCCGTTGCCAACATGTTTAAAGACCTGAATGTGACCATGAGCCGTTTTCACTGGCAGGTGGATGAATATATGCTCGATCAACTCGATGAAAAAGGTGTACTGCTGCAGGCTGAAATTCCCTGGTGGCAGCAACCGGAGCATTTAACGCCGCAACTGGAAGAAGTGGCGCGTAAGCAGTTTACAGAAATGATCGAACGCGATTATAACCATCCCTGCATCTTTGCCTGGGGTATCAGCAATGAAGTGCATGGCGATAGTCTTGCCCCTGAACAATACAAACAATTAAAACAGTTTGTAAGATCACTGGATAGTACCCGGTTGGCGAATGTGGTATCGAACATAACATTCCGGCTTAAACAACATGATGCCTCGTTTATCGGCGATCTGCCAACCTGGAATGAATACATTGGTACCTGGTATGGAAAAAGTACCCAGGAAACACCTGCTTATTTTGCCGAAATTGAAAGTTGCATTGGCGACCGCGCTTTGCTGATCACGGAGAACGGTTTGTGTGAACCGCGTTTTGCCGGTGGCGATCTGCGAAGGATTGAAGACATGACCTATCATTATCACGAGTGGGCTAAACGGAAATACATTGTGGGTTGCATCTATTTTTGTTTGAACGATTACCGCACGCAAATGGGGGAGGATGGTTCCGATAATTATAAGGCGCGCATCCACGGTATTACCGATCTGTATTTTAAAAAGAAATCGTCTTACTATGTGTTCAAGCAACTGGCATCACCCATTCTTATTACCAATGTAAAAAAGCTGAACGATACAACGGTACAGGTAATGTTACAGAATAAAAATGAGCTGCCTTCCTATACGATCACCGGTTTTTCAGTTACCTGGCCGAATGCGCAGAATAAATTGATACAACAAAAACTGCCAACGCTAAAACCGGGCGAAACCGCCACTATAACATTAGCAGGGATGAACGCCCGCGCTGGTTTTGATATTTGTACACCGGCTGGTTACCGGGTAACCAGTTACCCATTTGTTCATTAAAAGAATTATCACAACAATTGTTTGCCATGACCCAACATCGTTTTAATTCCAGCTATATCTTAGCCATCTCTTTTATCTCCGCGCTGGGTGGTTATTTGTTTGGATTTGATTTTGCGGTGATCTCCGGTGCCTTGCCATTCTTAAAAAAGACCTTTGATCTGGCGGAACCCTGGAAGGAAGGGTTGCTGACAGGCTCCCTGGCCCTGGGTTGTATTGTGGGTTGTTTAATTGCCGGCTCGCTCGCTGATAAATATGGTCGCAGACCTGGTTTAATGACGGCGGCAATCATCTTTGCTTTATCATCAGTAGGGATGGGGTTGGCAAATTCATTGGGCATTTTTATCAGCATGCGTTTGGGCGCAGGTATTGGCGTGGGGATGGCTTCCATGTTAAGTCCCATGTACATTGCAGAGATCTCACCCGCAGCCGTGCGTGGCCGTAATGTAGCCATTAACCAGCTCACTATTGTAATTGGCATTTTAATTACCAACCTCGTAAATTATTTCCTGGCCGATACAGGCGCCAATGCCTGGCGTTGGATGTTTGGGCTGGGCGCTGTGCCTTCGTTGTTTTTTCTGTTGGGGGTGATCTGGTTGCCCGAAAGCCCGCGTTGGTTGATGCAGACCAATCAACAAGAGAGAGCAAGACGTATTTTAGGGAAGATCGGCAATCCCGATTATGCAGAACATACGGTGACGGATATTAAAAGATCATTACAGGGGGCGCGGCCTGTTTCCCTGGCCGGCATCTGGTCGCCATCGGTGCGCCGGTTTATAATACCTGGAATTATACTTGCGGTGTTTCAGCAGTTCTGCGGCATTAATGTGGTGTTCAATTATACGTCTACCATTTTTGAATCGGTAGGCGCCAATCTCAATCAGCAATTGTTTGAAACGGTTTCTATTGGTGCCGTGAATTTGTTGTTTACCCTACTGGCTATGTGGCAGGTTGATAAGCTGGGCCGCAAACCTTTGATGTTAGCCGGTGCAGCGGGGTTATCAGTTATCTATGTGGTGCTGGCGTTGTTGTTACAGCACCAGGCCGCGGCGGGTATGGTATCGGTTTTTGTGTTGATCGGGATAGCCTTGTATGCTACTTCACTGGCGCCCGTAACCTGGGTGCTTATTGCAGAGATATTTCCCAATCACCTCAGGGCGCGTGCTACCACCGTGGCGGTGCTGGCGTTGTGGGCCGCTTACTTTTTACTGGTGTTCACCTATCCCATCCTGGCGAAAAAACTAGGCACCTATGTTCCGTTCTATATCTACGCCGGTGTTTGCATATTAGGATTCTTATTTATTCGGAACCGAATAACCGAAACAAAAGGGAAAACTTTAGAAGAAATAAGTGGAGGCTTTCATTGATTTTACTGGTTAACTGGTGAACAGGTTAACTGGTCAACTCTCAACTTAACAAACGAATAATACAATCAAATACAATGGCTAGTTCAGGAGTAAAAGTGTGGCAGGAAAATATAACCATACCAACATATGGAATAGGTGCGCCCGATAAAAACCCGATGTTCTTCGAAAAAAGAGTCTACCAGGGGAGTAGCGGTGTAGTGTATCCGCACCCGGTTATTGAAAAGATCTATGATGAAAAACAGGATAAAACCTATAATGGGTTGTTCCTCGAAAATGAATATTTGAAAATAATGATCCTGCCCGAGTTGGGCGGACGTGTGCAGATGGCGTATGATAAAATAAAACAACGGCATTTTATATATTACAACCAGGTAATAAAACCCGCGCTGGTTGGGTTGTGTGGTCCCTGGATCTCGGGTGGTATTGAATTCAACTGGCCGCAGCACCATCGCCCCAGTACGTTTGAAGCGGTTGACTGGTCAATTGAAGAACATGAAGATGGCAGCAAAACCATTTGGGTGAACGAAGTGGAGCGCATGTTCCGCACAAAAGGGATGGCTGGTTTTACCCTGCATCTAGGCAAAGCCTATCTGGAAATAAAAGCGCAATTGTACAACCGCACACCCCTGCCACAAACTTTTTTATGGTGGGCCAACCCGGCGGTAAAAGTGAATGATGATTACCAAAGCGTATTTCCGCCCGATGTAAATGCGGTGTTCGATCATGGTAAACGCGATGTATCTACTTTTCCCATTGCAACGGGCACTTACTATAAAGTAGATTATTCACCCGGCACAGATATCTCGCGTTACAAAAACATCCCGGTGCCTACTTCGTATATGGCCATCAACTCCGATTATGATTTTGTGGGTGGGTACGAACACGATACCCAAGCCGGTGTGTTGCATGTGGCCAATCACCATGTGTCGCCCGGTAAAAAACAATGGACCTGGGGCCATAGTGATTTTGGCGTGGCCTGGGACCGCAACCTGACAGATGAAGATGGTCCGTATATTGAACTGATGACCGGCGTGTTCACCGATAACCAGCCCGACTTCTCGTGGTTGATGCCTTATGAAGAAAAAACCTTCATCCAGTATTTTATGCCTTACCGCGAACTGGGACTGGTGAAGAATGCATCAACAGACCTGCTGGTGAATTTGGAGAAAGACAATGACAACCTGGTGATAAAATTATTTGCCACGTCAAAACAGCATGGACTTACATTAGAGCTATTTAATAGTGCTGGTAAATCTTTACTTAATGAAGTAGTTGAGGTATCGCCGGAAAAATTATATACCAGGTCTATAGCGGTAGATAAAGAAACAACGCCGGAGAATATATTATTCGTTCTTACCAATGCAGCTGGCAAAGAAGTATTGCGATATGAACCGGTAAAGAATAAAAGGAACGAAATACCACAACCGGCTAAAGCCGCTTTGCCACCGGCAGAAGTAAGCAATAATGAACAATTGTTCCTGACAGGTCAGCACCTGGAACAATACCGGCATGCTACGTATAGTCCGGTCCCGTATTATGAAGAAGCGTTGCGCCGGGATGCAGGTGATTTTCGAAATAACAATGCATTGGGCGCCTGGTACCTGCGGCGTGGACAGTTTGCAAAAAGCGAACCCTATTTTAGAAAGGCCATTGCTACCGGCACCCAACGCAATCCAAATCCCTATGATAGCGAACCTTATTATAACCTCGGGTTAGCGCTCAAATACCAGGGTAGGTATAAAGAAGCGTATGAAGCGTTTTACAAAGCTACCTGGAGCAGCGCCTGGCAAAGCAGCGCCTTTTTTTCACTGGCGCAGCTCGACCTGTTACAGGGTGAACCTGCTACTGCATTAACCCATGCGCAACAATCGCTCGACAGGAATATGGGCAATAGCAAAGCCTGGGCATTGAAAGCGACGGCCTGTAATGCGCTGCAACAATACGAGCGGGCTTTACAGGTTTGTAAAGAAGGATTACAACGCGATGCATTCAATCTTTCGCTGTATGCAGAACAGTATAAAGCAAACGAGGCGTTAGGTAATAGCGCAGCAGCAAAACAGGCGTTTGAACAATTGCAACACCATGCACGCGGCTATGTACACAATTACATAGAATATGCACTGGATTATATGGCTTGTGGTTTGTACGATGATGCCATTCAGTTGTTACAGTGGTATGTCGATAATGCCGGTGAACCGGTATCTCCAATGGTTTGGTATTACCTGGGCGGGTTTCATCATGTTAAAAACGATCCGGAAAAAGCACACGGTTATTATGCACAAGCTGCTGGTGCCGACAGTAATGGTTGTTTCCCCAACCGGCTGGAAGATATAGGTCTGCTGCAATTGGCTTTAACCATCATGTCCAAAGATGCTAAAGCGCCCTATTATCTGGCCAACCTGTGGTATGATAAAAGACAGTATGAAGAGGCTATTACCAAATGGGAGTTATCAGCCCAACGGGATTCCACATTCCCCACGGTATTCCGTAACCTGGGTATTGCCTATTTCAACAAACGACAGGATGCGACAAAAGCGCTGGCCATGTATGAAAAAGCCTTTGCGCTTGATAAAACCGATGCCCGGGTTTTAATGGAACTGGATCAGTTGTATAAACGGTTAAATAAAGACGTAACAGAACGTTTGCAGTTCCTGGAAAAGCATGCGAAGGTAGTTGAACAACGGGACGATCTGTACCTCGAACGTGCATCACTATATAACTTCATTGGTCAATATGAAAAAGCCTATCAACAGATCATGGACCGGAAATTCCATCCATGGGAGGGTGGCGAAGGAAAAGTATCGGCGCAGTACCTGTTTAGTTTAACGGAGATAGCTAAACAATGCATTCATGCGAAGGACTATGAAAAAGCGATCTGGTTATTGCAACAGGCGCAGGAATATCCCCATAACCTCGGTGAAGGCAAATTGTTTGGCGCACAGGAAAATGATCTCTTTTACTGGCTCGGTATTGCGTATGAACGGATGGGTAATAGCGCTACGGCAAAGGAGTATTTCACCAAAGCAACAAATGGATTGTCGCAACCAACTGCTGCCCTGTTCTACAACGATCAGCAGCCGGACAAGATCTTTTACCAGGGCATGGCCTGGAAACAACTCGGTAATAAAGAAAAGGCATCAGCTATCTTTAATGATCTGATTGAATATGGAAGGGAGCACAGATCAGATGAGATCAGGATCGATTATTTCGCCGTATCGTTACCCAATCTTTTAATTTTTGATGACAACCTCAACACCCGCAACCAGGTGCATTGCGATTATCTGTCTGCACTGGGATTATTGGGATTAGGAGATGGAGTGGGAGCGAAGGCGTGTTTTGAAAGGGTGCTGGCGAATGATAATATGCATTTCGGAGCTAAAATACATTTGGCGATGATGTAACAAAGGTGGGTCACCTTTCAAAGGTGGCTCACCTTTGTCTATATTAACTAAAGAGATACTTAATATCATCCTCAGTAAGTGATTTCACAAAACCCTCATCTTCAGAGATCAACTCCTCCGCCAGCTGCTTCTTGTGTTGCTGTAACGAAATGATCTTTTCCTCGATGGTATCTTTACAGATCATCTTATACGCAAATACATTTTTGGTTTGGCCAATACGATGCGTACGGTCAATGGCCTGTTGTTGCACGGCGGTATTCCACCAGGGATCGAACAGGATCACATAGCTGGCGGCTGTGAGGTTCAACCCGGCATTACCTGCTTTCAGACTAATTAAAAATACATTGGTCGTATTATCGGGAGCCTGGAACTGATTAACCAGCTCCTGCCGTTTTTCAGGTGGGGTTGATCCGTCGAGGTGATAATACGCAATGCCCTGCTCGCGGCAGTTCTCAGCCAGCAGGTTCAGCATGCTGGTGAATTGAGAGAACACCAGTACTTTATGATCTTTCAGGTTGTTTTGCAATTCATTCATCAACAGATCGGTCTTCACTGAGTCGTTGCAGGTTTGTTCTTCGCTGGGCAACAACAACGGCGAGTTACAGATCTGGCGCAGCTTTAACATGCCTTGTAATACCGCCAGCTTACTTTTATTAAGACCTTCCTGTTCTATATTCAGAAATACACTTTGGCGAATGCTGTCCTTTATTTCATCGTACAAACGCTTTTGCGCCATGCTCATCTCGCACCACATCACCATTTCTGTTTTCGCAGGCAGATCGCTGGCTACCTGCTCTTTGGTTCTGCGCAAAACGAAGGGCGCCGTGATCCGTTGCAGGGTTTTGATCTTGTCGCTCTCGCGGCGATGATCGATGGCATCGGCATATTCGCGCCGGAAAAATTCCCTGCTGCCAAAGATGCCCGGTAACAGGAAGTTCAATTGCGCATACAGATCAAATGTATTATTCATGACCGGTGTACCACTCAGCGCCACGCGGAAACCGGATTGTAAACGCTCTACCGCCTTCGTGATCTGGGCCGCCGGGTTCTTGATATTATGACTTTCATCGAGCACCACTGTGCCAAAGTTAATGGTACACATTTCTTCAATATCCTGCCGAACGGTGCCATAGCTGGTAATGATCACCTGGAAATCGCCGGTAGCCGCATCCTGTATTGAACGGTTGCCGCCATGATAGATCAGCACCTTTACATGTGGCGCAAATTTTTGCAACTCCTGCGACCAGTTATAAATAAGCGAAGACGGACAAACTATAAGGTGACGTTGGGTAGCTTTTTCATGCAACTGATGGGTAAGCACACTGATCGTTTGCAGCGTTTTACCCAAACCCATATCATCTGCCAGACAGGCGCCGGCGCCCGCTTCCGCCAGTAATAGCATCCATTCAAATCCTTTCTGCTGATAGGGACGTAACTGGGCATTAATTACTGCAGGCACTTTATACACCGTTTCCCCATCCTTTTGCCACAGTTGCCATTTTTCTAACCAGGTATTGTGTAACGTTGGTTTCAATACCGAAGTGCCATCGGCTGCTTCTTCTTCACTGAATGCCAGCCAGCGGGGAACCTGTATTTCCTGGCCGGAAATTTTTCCATGCCGGATGATGGTGCCATAGGTTTGCAACCACTCATCATTCAAAATGCCAAGCGAACCATCCTGTAAAAGAATGGCGCGTTGTCCGGCCTGCACGATCTTTTGTACTTCTAACAGCGATACTTCTTCCTCCCCAAAAGAAATGATCATATGCAGCACCAGCGCATCGGTAACTTCTTTTTTTATGGTAACGTCTGCTTTTACCTTGTGCTGCGAATAGCGGAAATGTTGCAGCATATCCATCCCGATCACCTGGATGTTCAGATCGAGTAGTTTATGGTATACTTTCAGGAACCATTGTTTTTTTTGCGCTTCCTCAAAAGAAAGGTAATAGTAGCCGTTCAGTTGTTTTTCAAAATTGGGATGCAATCCTTCCAGCAATTGCCACAAATCCTTTTCATCCTGTTGATTGCGATAAATGGCATACGACTGGCCATTGCGCGTGATATCGTAGGTTTCTTTCCAGGGCCCTTCAATGATAAAACCATCGTATTCCCATTGGGGCGTTAACACCAGGAACGACTGACTGATCTCACTCAGCATAACCCGGTTCACCGGAGTAATGCGAAGTTCATTTTTCTGGAACAGGTTGTTGCGGTTAACCGGATAATCTGTTTCCAGTTTGGCCAGAATGTTTTCAGCCAGCTCATTGGGCTGGTGGCTGTATTGTTGCGGATCATTATCCTTTAACCATTCCAGCGTTTGATAATCTTTATAAGAAAGAATAAAATATTCATTACCGCTCAACAACAGGAACTGGAAACGGTTGAACTCACCGAGGGTATAAGGCGTTCCGTTTATTGAAATGATGGTGTTTAATTGAAGACCCGTACCATTTTTCACCACCTCAAATTCAAGTTTGGGTTTAAAGGTGCTGAAGCTGCCCGGCGCTGTTTTAAAACTTCCTTTTTCACCCGGTATTTTGTGATACCATTTTACCAGCGCGGCAAATGGTTTCATTCTTTCCATATGTTCATGCAACCGGCGGGAAAGGGCAGATTTGGAATACACCTCATAGGAAACTCCCGCGCGTTGCAACGTGAACTTTTTCTGAACATCGTCTTTCATCAGGGCGATCTTCTCTTTTCCGAAGCCCAGCAACACTTCTTTCACTTCTTTGGGAAGTTTAGGAAAATTCTTATTTAGTTCGGAACTGTTCAACTCAATGTTTACATATTTGGGAATACCTTTTTCTTTGGTGATCTGTAAACATTCCATCAAATTATGATCCGACAATAAACGATGAGGCTGAAACAGTAACACATTTTTCTGATCGCTTTTTGTTGATATCATTTGCACTAGATTACATTATCGGGTAATGGGCAAAAATAGGGGCGGATAAGCATTTATGCACAACAGTTTTTGCACAAGTTGTGGATAGAACGTCGCCTGACATTTAGGCGGAATAACGCGCTAAAAGCGCTACCTTATGCTATAAAACGACTGCTATGCAAGTTTCTTTCGGTTCCAGGGCTACTGCGCAATCTGGCAGCACAGCATCCTCAGCTAATTTATTTGGCATTTCATTGATTGCGGCCCTTGCCGGTTTTATTTTCGGGTTCGATACAGTGGTGATCTCGGGCGCCAATTTGCCTATAAAAGAATTATGGCATACTTCCCGCTTGTTCCATGGTTTTTTCATCATGTCAATGGCCTTGTGGGGTACCGTGGTGGGGGCGTTGTTGGGCGGATTACCGGCGCAAAAATATGGCCGTAAGAAAGTGTTGTTGTGGATAGGTATTTTTTTCAGTATATCGGCCCTGGGGTCTGCGTTGGCGAATGGTCCCTATGTGTTTTCGTTTTTCCGCTTTATTGGCGGTTTAGGCATAGGCGTTTCTTCCGTGGCAGCGCCTACCTATGTTTCAGAGATCTCCACCCCATCAACAAGGGGACGACTGGTAGCTATGTACCAGTTCAATATTGTGTTTGGCATCCTGATCGCTTTTTTGTCCAATTATTTTTTACAGGGTGTGGGCGGCCCTAACGACTGGCGCTGGATGTTGGGTGTTATGGCTATTCCATCCCTGATCTATACGTTGATGGTGTTTGGGATCCCTGAAAGTCCGCGCTGGCTGGTGGCGGTGAAGCGCGACAACACGGCTGCCAGACGAGTAATGGAACGGCTGGGCATGAACAACATCGATGACGAAATACAGATGATCACTGCCAGCGCTACACATGAAGCACACGCGGGACACGACAACCATTATTTTTTTAGTAAAAAATATAGTTCGATCATTTGGCTGGCATTTTTCGTGGCATTCTTTAACCAGTGGTCGGGGATCAATTTTATTTTATACTATGCGCCGGAGATCCTGAGCAGGGCGGGTTTAGCGGCGAAAGAATCTTTATTAAATTCCATTGCCATTGGCGGCACCAATCTCCTCTTCACTTTTCTGGGTTTATATCTCATTGACAGATTGGGTAGAAAGACCCTGCTGATTATTGGTTCAATCGGCTATATCATCAGTCTGGCCATGGTAGCCTGGTGCTTTTATGCGCATGCCAGCGCAGGCTTATTGATGGTATTCCTTTTATTATTTATAGCGGCGCATGCGATAGGGCAGGGCGCGGTGATCTGGGTTTTTATCTCTGAAATATTCCCCAATAGAGTCCGTGCAATGGGACAATCGTTTGGCGCCAGTGTGCACTGGGTATTTGCAGCGCTTATTACGCTGATAACGCCTGTGTTCTTAGATAAGGATGATGGCATCTTCAAAGATAATCCCTGGCCCATCTTTGGTTTCTTTGCTTTTATGATGGCGTTGCAATTGATATGGGTGCTTAGTAAGGTGCCGGAGACGAAGGGCGTGTCTTTGGAGGATTTGGAGAGGAAGTTGGTGAAGGAATGAGCGGGGCAGAGGGCAAAAGGCAAAGGGCAAAGGCTCCGTCGCGGCAATCGGGTCTCCCCGGTCCCTCCGGCATCGCCTGGGGCAAGTCTAATACTCCCTATATCAACTGTATCAACTTTTTCAACCTTATCAACCCACTACTTTATTTCCCTAAGCTTCTTCTTTCTCGTTAACTGGTCAACTTGTTAACTGGTCAACTGGTCAACTTTATATCTATCATTGCAAAAAATTCTAAATAACTACATGCATTTAAAACATAATCTGATCGCTTTATTAATCCTGGTAGCATCCTGTAGTATCAACAGGTGATGGAGCAAATTGGATTACCCTGCCTGGGTTTATTTAAACTACCGGATATGAACAATTTTGGGTGAGCAATGGAATTGGGTGAAAATAATGCAGCAGGAAAAGCAACCGGTACCTGGGAAGTATGGCATGTAAACGGGCACTTATGCTGCAGGGTTGATTTGTTTTTGTGGGAGGGGTCTTTGTTGACTGACAAAAACTTTTTGTTGAATTACAATAAGGCTTGTTTGGATTACAGGAGGTTTTGTTCGATGACAATTTTGTTTAGCCCATTACAATTATGAAATTGTAATGCAAAATATAAGGATTGTTTTTGAGATTATCCATCTTGTAATGACACTAAGGATCTTTGTCATCAAAACAACAGGTCTTGTTTACAAAATAATGGTCGTTGTAATCGAACAATAGGTCTTGCATTCCGAACAATAGGTCTTGTATTCCAAACAATAGGCCTTGTAATCCAACAATAGGTATAGCTTTCCAAACACTAAGCCTTGTCATCCAACAATTTCGTTTAGCCCATTACAATTGAGGTCTTGTCATGCAAACAAGGGTTATTGTAATCAAAACAAGGGTCGTTGTAATCAAAACAAGGGTCATTGTAAACAAAACAGTAGGTCTTGTAATCAGGACAATGGTCATAGTAATCAGGATGATCGGTTTTGCCAGTCTACAATTTCCCTTTGCACACCGAACAATAGGTGTCGGCGCTCTGATCAACGGTCTGGATCCGCTCATTGGCGTCGTTCATGATGCAATTTTTGGTGGGGCAGTGTGGAAGGCCCTGGTTGTGGCCCAACTCATGGATAACGATCGTGCGAAGACGGTGCTGAAAACGAGGAATGTCACTTGTTTGCAGCCGATGATCGCTGATTACACATGAACGGCCCGGTTGGTAACCCAACCCAAAGATACCCCACACCGCATATTTATATTGAGGGTCTGATCAATTTCTGTTTTTCTTTATAAGTAAGCATTACATTATCTATAACTTCACTGCATAGCCGTATACTAACGATTGTAGAAATCAGCCTCAATAAGTAACTTAAATTGCCGGGTGTATTAGCAGGATTGCTGGTTTGGATTGTTAACAAATAACGTATATATTGGGGCGAAATGCAACTGGTTGTAAAGCCATGTTGCTGCTTAAACCCTTAAATCATGCGCTCCCTACTTCTTGTATTCTGTTTTGCAACAGCCTTTCATGGCTATGCCCAGGTGCCTGAGAAATTCCGTAAGAACCGAAAGTCTCACAGCCTTCCTGAAGCCAGGTTTTTACTAAAATTAGCCCCCCTTGCTGCAATCGATGCCGTAAGCTTCCCTACAATAACAGCTGGTGTGGAAGTGCATCTGGCCCCACAGTTCAGTATGTATAATGAAATAGGCATTCGATACCGGAAAGGATGGTATGAAAAACCCGATACCAATTTTGTATCTCCCAGTGGGTTTAAATTAAAGTCAGAGTTCCGTTATTATTTTCGGGAAGGCAATTTAAGTTATGAGAAATTTCATGGGCATTATATTGCCATGAATGTTTTTTATACTAATCATAAATATAATTCGGTCATTGACTATAATGCAGGAGATTATAGCGGCTACGATTTAAAAGACGGTATTGGCGTTACCAAAACAGTCTGGGGCCTCAATGCCTTGTGGGGCTGGCAGGATGATATTGGTAAATACTTTATGTTTGAAGTGTATGAAGGCATAGGCGTACGGTTCAGAAATTATAAAACAACAAACCAGCAATTTAAATATGATCGTGATGCATTCGTTGAACCAGATGATGTAAATGCTGTTTTCAGAGGATCAAATGTTGAGCGGGCAGCAAAAGGTGGAAGCAGCGCCACCTTTAACTATACAACCGGGATTAGATTCGTTTACAAAATACGTTAACTATAAGTTGCAACATACTCAATAGCTTTTTCGCCAAAAGACCTGATCTGCGGTTCAACCCGTTTGTTCAGGTCTTTTTGTTTTGTCATGCGCGTGTTGTAATTGCTTCTGTTACAGAGCGGCATTTGTTATATCTGTTTACATAATAATTTCTTAATTTAGTTACATGGCAACTCTTTTTAATTTGCAGCGGTATGACCGGTTATGTCATACTGCTAAAAAGTTGCTAAAATGCTGCAAGTGGGAAACGCTGACAAATTATTACTACAAAAAATTGCTCGCAACGATCAGCAATCTTTCCAGGATCTCTTCGATACCTGGTGGGAACCTTTGTTTCAATACGCATTTAAAGTACTACAAAACAGGCAGGATGCGGAAGAAGTAGTGCAGGACTTCTTTATTCATTTCTGGAATAAACGCCATGAACTGCCTGAGATCCAATCATTGACCGCTTACTTATTTACCGCATTAAAGAACCGCATACTCAATCACCTCGCAAAAAAGAAATATCCCGTAACCAGCCTCGATGTATTATATAATAATGAAAGCGAATTTTCTCCCGCTGCCGCTTTTGAACAAAAAGATACCGAATCTGCCTTGCGATCGCTGGTAAGTACACTGCCCTGTAAAATGAAGCAGGTATATGAAATGCATCAGTTTGCCGGATTATCGGTTAATGAAATAGCCCGCGCTACCGGCAATTCCGAACAAACCGTCCGCAACCAGTTATACCGCCGTCAAAAAGTTAAGCCTGGTGTGGAAAGTCGAACTACTCATACTCATCGTTTTTTACTTTCTTTAAAAA
>JAJKIL010000162.1 GCA_021154515.1 Niastella sp.
GATCCCTGCACAGGAATGTTTTGATCCGGTGCATACGTTCAATCCCACTTATGAACTGGCCTATTGGCAATGGGCGTTAACCGTGGCGCAGCAATGGCGTGAACGCCTGGGCATGCCGCGCGAAAAGAAATGGGATAATATCATTAAGAACCTTTCAAAATGGCCGCAAGCCAATGGGGTGTACCTCGCTACAGAAAGCACGCCCGATTGTTATACCAATGAACGCTACATTACAGATCACCCGGCAGTATTAGGCGCTTACAGCACGCTGCCTGCGTGCGACCGCCTCGATACAACGGTGATGAAGAACACCTACAACCTGATCCTGAAAGTATGGAAATGGGAAACCACCTGGGGCTGGGATTTTCCCCTGATGGCCATGACGGCCACCCGCCTGCATATGCCCGACAAAGCCCTCGATGCATTGTTTATGCCGGTGAAAACAAACACCTTTCTTCTTAACGGGCATAATTACCAGGACGATCGATTAACAATCTACCTGCCCGGCAATGGCGGTCTGTTAAGCGCTATCGCCATGATGTGTGCCGGGTATGATAATAATAAAACGGATAATCCTGGGTTTCCTAAGGATGGCAGTTGGAAGGTGAAGTGGGAGGGACTTAAACCGATGTTTTAGTTGATCAGTTTGCAAGTGGATAGAGTTGACGGAGTTGATAGGGTTGACAAGTTAACAAGGAAGAATACAGAAAGAAGGGAAGAAAGGTAAGAGTTGAAAAGTTAACAAATTAACAGGTAGAATATTATCGCGAGGTTGTATTCCCCTCGACCTTCGGCCTCCGCAGGCGTCGGGGGAGGCCCGCTGAAAAGTCGGCGAGTTGAATACAGAAGTGAGGCTGGGATTTCGCGAACCCTTTCACGTTTCACGTTTGACGTTTCACGTCTTGCAGCTTTCTCAACAGGGAGACTGTCTATAATTAGCATCGATACACCAGTATACCCAAGCATGTTCCACAAGTCGTTATACTTTATTGCTTTTCTTGCTACCATTACTTCTGTCAGAGCGCAATTTGCAAAAAACAATGCGCAACTACCTGCTGCAGTAAAGGGTATACAACCTTCAGGAGAAAGAAGTTTACACTACCAGGCTGAAGGAACAGACTTTGTAACCGTTAATGGGAAAATGCGTTTTAACCGGGCGCTGTATGGCACCAATACCGCCTTTAGAATTGAAACCGGTGATCTCCCTGAATTTGCTTTATACATGCCAGGCATGGGCGGAAATCTTAAGCTGGGTTTGATCGCAGGCAATAAAAGCATGTGGTTAACAGAGGCGAGATCAATAAAAGCCATCTATCGCCCGGGCTCCATGTTGTACGAAGTGAAAGACCCGCTGTTAGGAACCGGCTCTATGCAGATTGCTGTACTGGCGCTGGCCGACAGCGAAGGGATGATCATTAAAACCCAGTTTGTAAATGTCCCTCCTAAAGTTGCTTTGTGCTGGGTGTATGGTGGCGCTTCGGGAAAAAAGTTCTCCCGCGATGGCGATATCGGTGCTGATCCGGAATCCTCGTTTTACCTGCAACCGGATTATTGTAAAGACAATACCTATACCATTTCAAAGAACAGCTTTCATCTTTTATATGGTACGGGGAAACAGTTATCAGCCATTGTCCCAACCACTTCTGTAATAAAAATAACGGATGCCACCCAGCAACAGGACCCGTTGACATTATATCAAAGCAATGCATCGGCTACACCTGCCATTGCCGGTAAGCAGCCGGTAGTGAATGGCGCACAATATTTTTTGATACAACCCACCGATACTATACAACTTACTTACAACAAGCTTGTACAGGTTTTTAATGAAGCAGAAGCCGCCCGCAAAAAACTGGCAGGCCGCATTAGAGTAGTTACACCCGATCCCTGGATCAATACATTGGGTGGTACATTGAGTGTGGCCGCCGATGGCATTTGGGAATCGCCCACGTATTTGCATGGCGCTGTTGCCTGGCGCATGCGTTTACCCGCCTGGCGGGGGCCTTATGTAGCGGATGCATTGGGCTGGCACGACCGGGCAAGAACACATTTCAGCAGTTATGCTTTATCACAGGTAACCACACCCGCAACAGGGCCGGTGGTATTTGATACGGCTTTGCATCTGGCGCGGCAACTGGAAAAAATGGGTACCTCCCTATTCAGCAGTGGTTATATCTGCCGGAATCCCAATGGCGATTTTCGTCCGCACCACTATGATATGAACCTGGTGTTTATTGATCAGTTGTTGACACATTTTTATTATACCGGCGATTCAGCCTATATAAAACAACAATGGCCGTTGCTGCAACGGCACCTGGCCTGGGAGAAAAGGAATTTTGATGCCGATAACGATGGCCTGTACGATGCCTATTGTTGCATTTGGGCCAGCGACGCTCTGCAATACAGTGGTGGAGGCGTTACGCATTCATCGGCTTATAATTACCGCGCCAATGCCGTAGCAGCGCAACTGGCGCCTATTGTAGGGGAAGATCCCGCGCCCTGGCAAAATGAAGCCAACAAAATATTTGATGCCGTTAACAACCAGTTGTGGATGCCTGAACTGGGTTGGTATGCGGAATACAAAGATGCGCTGGGGGAAAGGTTATTACATCCTGCAGCCGGTTTATGGACCATCTATCATGCCATCGATGAAAAACTACCTGATGGCTTTAAAGCTTACCAGGCTTTACGGTATGTAGACAGATCCATTCCCCACATCCCCGTGCGGGCAAAAGGATTACGTGACACTACCAATTACCTGCTGACCACTACCAACTGGCAGCCGTATACGTGGTCACTGAACAATGTAGTGTTGGCCGAAAACCTGCATACCGCATTGGCTTACTGGCAGGGCAACCGATCCGAAGATGCCTATCGGTTATGGAAAAGCGCCCTGGTAGAAAGCATGTACCTTTCATCGAGCCCCGGTGGGTTTGAACAGCTTTCTTATTACGATGCTATACGCGGTGAATTATACCGCGATTTTGCCGATCCCATTGGTATGGCCGGCCGCTCCCTGATAGAAGGTTTGTTTGGCATTGTGCCCGACGCATTGAAAGATACATTAACTATAAAACCAGGCTGGCCCGCTGCCTGGAATTCAGCAGCGTTACAAACGCCCGATATCTCCCTCGATTTCAAAAGAACAGCCAGCACCGATCAATACATAATAAAACCAACTTACCCACACGCCATGAACCTGCAATTGCGAGTACGGGCCTGGAAAGACGCCATTGAATCGGTAACCGTAAATGGAAAACCAGTAAGCTGGCATGACCTGAATGACGCCGTTGGCGAACCGGTAATAGCCATCGATACAACAAAAGCGAAACAATATACGGTCGTTATTAAATGGGCCGGGGCACCGGTTCAACCCATGAAGTATGACAGTGTATATGCTATGGGCACGCAATTAACAGCCGCCACGCCGGCAGGTTTTATTCAATCAATTTTCGATCCGCAGCAGGTACTGCAGAACATCATGTTAACCAGCAACCAGGTGCAGGCAACAGTACAAGGTACAGCTGGTAATAAAACCGCGTTTATACAATTGCGGCAGGGCGAGATGGTTTGGTGGTTCCCGCTTTGTTTTGAAGTAAGACAACCGATTGAAATTATTGCAAACAATAAAGACAACGACCCCAATCTCCATTTCTATATAAAAAATAATGGCGCGGCTGTTGCGGCTACAATAACCGTAAACACATTTGAACAGAAAAGACAATTACCAGCCAATGCCACCACTGATGACATAGAGGTATTACCTGCTGCATTGGTGCCAGGCAGTAACCGCGTTCGGGTAGAATGGAGTGAAGGGCAGCATGCGGATACTACCATTATGAACTGGCAGGTGACAGCAAATACTTTTAGCCGTTTTGAAAAAGTAGATCTTACCAGGTATTATAACGATAAGGTGACTAATATTTTCAAACAGACGTATTTGTCGCCCCGCCCGCAGGCACCAACTTTACAATTGCCCACACAGGGAATAGGCAACTGGTGTTATCCATTGGTGCAACCGGTGATTGACGATGCGGGTTTACGCAAGGCGGCTGCTAATAATGAATTTATGTTACCGCAACATATTCCCCTGGCAACACCAGCCGATACGCTGGCAAAGAATATTGTGTTCACCTCAAACTGGGATAATTATCCTGATTCTGTTGTTGTGCCATTAACAGGCAATGCCAGCCACGCGTATTATTTACTGGCTGGTTCAACCAATCCCATGCAAACCAGGCTTATAAATGGTGAATTGCGGGTACATTATAAAGATGGTACAACCGATACGCTGGCGCTGGTGAACCCACAGAACTGGTGGCCCATTGAGCAGGACTATTACATTGATGGTGTTGGGTTTACGACAAATGCGCCGCGTCCGCTCAGGCTGCAATTGAAAACAGGAAAACTATACACCACCGCACAGGAATATACTACGCTCAAAGGCTTTTCCAACATGGCCATCGATGGCGGCGCTGCAACCATTCTTGATATGCCGCTCGACCACAATAAGGAGCTCCAGTCTGTGAGCCTTCATACTATTGCCAATGATGTGGTGATTGGCTTAATGAGTATGACACTTACCCGTTAGTCTTCTAATATTTTTTTAATGTCGTGCCACTTTTTCAGGTAAACCCCCGTCTTGGCTTTCATGCGGATTATTACCCTATTGATCTTATTCATTTTAACGGCTCAATTTGTTACTGCTCAAAATAAAGTAAGCGGTAAGATCGTTGACGCCCAAAACCGCCTGCCCTTACCCGACGCAACGGTGACTATTATTAATCCTGTAGACTCTGCTGCTATTGGTTTTGCCGTTGCCGATAAAACCGGTTTGTTTGAAATAAAAAACCTGATAAAAGGAAACTTTGTATTGGGTATTACCTTTACCGGTTATGCGCCTTATACAAAGCACCTGAATATAACCCAATCGCAATTTGTAATGGACCTGGATACGGTATTCATGCAACTGGATACCTCGTTGCTGATGGGCGCCGTTATTGTACAGGCTCCGCCTATACAAATAAAGAAAGATACCATAGAATTCAAGGCCAGTGCTTTCAAAACAAAACCCAATGCTACGGTAGAAGACCTGCTGAAGAAATTGCCAGGCGTGGAAGTTGATAAAGATGGCAATATTACTTCTCAGGGTGAAGAGATCACCAAAGTATATGTGGATGGAAAAGAGTTTTTCCTGAATGATCCCAAGCTGGCAACAAAGAACCTGTCGTCGGATATGGTAGAAGCGGTGCAGGTGTTTGATGACATGAGCGAACAGGCCAAGTTCACTAAAATTGATGATGGCAGCCGTAAACGCACCATCAATATCAAACTGAAGAAAGATAAAAAGAAAGGCGTCTTTGGCCGAACCAGCGCTTCTGTAGGTACTGAAGGTCGTTATGAAGGAAGTGGTTCATTCAATACGTTTAATAACACCCGGCAGATCTCCATCCTGGGCGGCGCCAATAACATCAATAAATTAGGTTTTACCAGTAATGACCTGGTAAGTTCCATGGGTGGTATGGGAAGTGTGCGTCGTGGTAACAACGGCCGTAGTAGCGGCGGAAATGCGCCTGCTGCTGCTAATGGTAATACCAAATCATGGAGTGCAGGTATTAATTTCCGTGATGAATGGGGCGGCAAAATAAATGTCAGCGGCAGCTATTTTGTTGCACGAACCGATAACAGCAACTTTAGCCAGAGCTACCGGCAAAACATGTTTGGCGGTGACTCGTCTTCCTATGTTAACTCAACCAGCACCAGCGGTAATAACAATATCAATCACCGGTTGGGGTTCAGGATGGAATATTTGATTGACAGTATGAACTCTGTATTGATAACGCCCTCGCTCAATTATCAAACGGGCACGTCAAACAGCGATGCTATTTCCACTACCAGGGCTACCAATGCCAGGTTGAATTACAAAGCCATTGATGGATCAAGCCACACCTCCAATAACCGCGATGGGGGAAGCTTTACCGATGACCTGTTATTCCGTCACCGTTTTCATAAACCCGGTCGCACGTTTACCCTGGGCTGGACCACGGCCGTGAACAACAGCAATGGCAATGGATTCAATTTCTCACCGTATCACTTTTTTGATTCAACCAATACGGAATACCGCTTTGATAACCGCCAGCAAATAAACGATCATACTACCCGTGCTTTTAACAACACCGTTAGTTCGTCAGTAACAGAGATGATCGATTCCAGCATGGTATGGGAGTTGAATTATGCGTATACGATCAATAAAAGCAACAGTGATCGTAATGTATTTAATTATGATACTGTAAATGCACTGTTTGACCTGGTTGATACCGCGCAAACCAATTATTTTGAGAACCTGTTTACGGCTAACAGGCTGGGAACTAATTTCAGGGTAAAAAAGCAGAAGTTCGATTACCAGTTTGGCGGTGCGGTGAACTTTGCCACCATGCAAAACTTCACCAGCCGGGCTACTTCTTCCGGTAAAGACAGTTCGTTTACCATGAGGCAGAGCTATACCAACTTCTTTCCGAACGCCTCTTTTAATTTTAACCCGGCGCCCCGCAAGAACCTGCGGTTTAATTATCGCGGCAGCACCCGCGCTCCCAGCGTAAGCCAGTTACAGAATGTGCGCGATGAAAGCAACCGGTTGAATATTCGTACCGGTAATCCTAACCTGAAACAGGAGTTTACCCATAACTTCAATCTTACATACAGCACCTTCAACCTGACCAACTTTTTGTACCTGAATATGAATGCCGGCGCCAGTATTATTAATAACAGGATCGTTAACACTACCAGTAAAGAGTCGGAAGGGGTGTTGTTGACAAGGCCCGATAACCTGAACGGCTCACAGAGTTTTAATTTTTCAGGAACAGTTGGTATTCCGCTTAAAAAAGTAACTACCGGCCGTCGCAGTCCGGTGAACCTGAACCTGACTTCTTCTGCCCGGTATGGCCGGGATGTGAGCAAGATCATGGATACCGTTCGTTTCAATTATACCAGCACGTTGGGGCAGCGGATCTCGTTCAATTATTTTATCCAGGATAAATTAGACCTGCAGGCCAATGCCAACTTTAATTATAACAATGCGAACTATACGGCACAGGGTGCCCAGGACTATAAATATTTCGATCAGCATTACTCAATAGATGTTACCTATACCATCTTCAAGAGAATAATGTTCAACAATGATTTCGATTATTATGTAAATACAGGCCGTGCACAGGGCTTTAACCAGGCCATCCCTATGTGGAATGCCTATATTTCCTGCCTGTTGTTTAAAAAGCAGAATGGAGAAATTCGTATCAGCGGTATTGACCTGTTAAACCAGAATAAAAGCATTAACCGTACGGTGAATGAGTTGTATGTAGAGGATACTTACACCCGTGTATTGCAGCGCTTCTTCCTGGTGAGTTTTATGTACAACTTCAAAAACTTTGGGAAGGATATGTTCTCAAACCGTGGAAGCCGGCAACGTACCGGTAAAAATTATTAGTTATGCGCCATCTTAACAATGTAAGACCTGCCGGCACTTGCTGACAGGTCTTCTTGTTTTATTGATCTTTTGCAAAACGCAAAGTCAGTGAGTTGTTATTTCCGGTAAGCTGAACAAAGTAGATGCCTGGGGGCAATTGTGCGGGCAGATCGTACCTCGCTGGGGCGCTGCCGGCTTTTACTATTGTTTGATACACCAGTTGCGCCGCCTGATTAAATACCGACAAATGTGTATACGTATGTTTTGTTGGTAATTGCAGGTACAGGTATTTTTTAGCGGGATTGGGATAAATAGCCACCTTATCGATGTTATTATTATCCGGGCGAACGGCCGGTTTACTATCATCGTAGGAGAGCGTGGTGTTATACAGGGCATTGGCCGCCGACCCGCAAGTGGATGTGGTACCTGTAAGCGCCAGGCAATAATTGCCACAGGCCATACAGGTGTAGGCAGCAGGATGCGAAACAAAGGCTGCGGGTACATCTGACGTCCATTTTATTTTGGAAGCATTTCCCTTTGATGACAGCCACCCATTGACAATGCTTTGGATCATGGGTGCATGTACTACCAGGTAGGAAACATCGGTGCTGGTTTCTGTAAAGAACCCATCTTTATTCAGGTTGAAAGAAGAGCATAATTCAATGACCGAGCTCTTTCCCATCTTTACTATTGAATTGGTTGCGCCGGCCGTCCAGGCGCCGGTAACCAGCATGGACCCAAAATCATTAACGGCGATATTTACCTGTCCCTGGGAGAAAGAACCGATTATATTCACTAACGCACCATTGCATACGATCAGGTTGTCGATGGTGGATACCGGTGCCGTGCTGTTGCCAGTCATTACCCCCGTTATATTCAATTTGGCAGTGTTCTTTACCAGTATTACGCCGGTCTTTTCAAGGTTTATACTACCCAGGGTAACAGTACCTGCCTGGATGACCAGCGTACCGCTAATGGTATACGTATTGGCGCTTAAATTGGTGGTGGAAGAAATGCAATAGGTAGAACCAGCGGCTAAAGTTGCTGAACTGGCTGGCATGGCTAAACTGCCTGTTGGGCAATTGCCGGTACATTGAGCAGCTACATTGGCATAAATGCAGGTAGCTGCTAAAAGCAGGTTGAGGGCTTGAACTACTTTCATAGGAACGGGTCTTAAAAGGTATTTGATTGAAACGAAAGGTAACCTTCTCTTGCAAGTTGTCAAATAGCAAAACTCCGAATTTGATAATATAGCTATATGTTGTTACTTGTTATTTACGGTTATACTGTAATGGGAGTGAGTTGAATTGATTATAAGTTAGTATTTGTAATAATGGGAGTAGTGGGTTGGTGAGTTGACGAGTTTGCCTTTTCAATAATACCGTCCAATAACCTTATTATCTACAATCAATCGCTTTATTTCCGCCGCATCAATAGGTCCCTGTTTGCCATAAACAATATTTCCACCGGGTTCAACTAAAATGGTATAGGGGAGGGCGCCCTGCCATTTGGGATCAATGGCTTCAATCAATTTGTATTTATCATCAATAGAAAACAGGTAGTTGGTATTGGATGCCTGTTGTTGTTGAAGGAATTTCAGCACTTTTTCTTTTTTATTGGGGTCGTCGGCGCTGATGCTGATGAACTCAAAATCGCGCCGTCTAAACATGCGGTTAATGGAAATGAATTCCGGGAATTCAGTAACACAGGGACCGCACCAGGTTGCCCAGATATTGATCAGTCGCAGTTTGTCGGTGTTGTTCTTAATTAAGTCTTTTAGTCCCGCTTCATCGATGGTATTGACCGATACGGGTTCTTTGGCCCATTCTTCAAAGCCCTGTTTTACCAGCGATGTTTTTTCTGCCCATTTAATAGAGCAGCCAAAAACCTTGGTAGTTTCAACCGCTACAGGTTTTCCTTGCAGCAGGGCATCGATGGCATCCCGGGTGTTGAATTCGGTTGGAGTTTTGGTTGGCTTTTCTACATTGTCTATCCGGCCCTGGTAGCGAAGGATGCGTGATTTGTCAAAAATAAATACATGCGGTGTGGCTACCGGGCCATAGGCTTTGGCGGTAGCTTGTGTTTCACCATCGTATAAATAGGGAAAGTTGAAATGCTTTTGTTTAGCCCTGCGCTTCATTTCATCAAAGTGGTCGCTCATATCGGTATAGCCCAATTCATCTAATCGCACCGATTTGGGATCATTGGGCATAATGGCCACCACCGCTACGTTTTTGGCGCTATAGTCTTTGGTGAGTTGAATGATCCTGTCTTCATAAGCCTGCGCTGTTGGACAATGATTACAGGTAAAAATGATGACCAGCACCTGGGCGTTTTTAAAGTTCGACAGCGTATAGGTTTTACCATCGATACCTGGTAATTTGAAGTCGGGTGCTTTTGACCCAATAGCGAGCGTTTTATGTTCGTCACGGATGTTGTTTACTGGCGCTGCCACCGTACATATGGCAGGCAATAGTAATAGATAGGCAAACAATCCTTTCATAAGAGATTATTTACTATAAGTTACAACTTTTCATCAAAATGAAACTACTGCATTAAAGGCCTGGGCAGGGCAGGCATTGGGCATTGTAAACCGTGTTACAGTTGATCAACTGTAACATGGCGCCGTAAGATCTATCAGCAATAATTTAAAAACCAATTGAGTTACCACCATCAACCGGTAATACCACGCCGGTGATGTAGCGCGATGAATCGGTAGCCAGGAACAGGGCGGCATCGCCAATATCGCCGGGGTTACCCATAACTCCCATGGGAGTACGGCCGAGGGCTTTATTTTTACGTTCAGTATCCGCATTAAATGCTTTGGATGTCATGTCGGTGGCAATAAAGCCGGGTGCAATGCAATTGATGCGAATACCCTGCGGCGATAGTTCCGTTGCCATAGCCCGCGTCATGCCTTCAATGGCTGTTTTAGAAGCCGAGTAAGCAATTACTTTAGGAATACCGTATTGCGCCGCCATGGAGCTGATGTTGACAATGCTGCCTTTTTTATTGGGCAACATGGTCTTTACCACTTCGCGCGTTAATGCAAATACAGCTACTAAATTGGTTTGTATTACTTTTAGAAAATCTTCATTGGTTACTTCGGTAAACTCTTTTTTCATGTTGATACCGGCATTGTTCACCAGGATATCAATATGGCCGAATTGCGTTATTACCTGTTTTACCAGTGTGGGAATGGCATCCAGATCACTCAGGTCGGCGGCGATGGGCACGCAGAGGTCGCCCAGCTTTTGTTTGGCCTGGTGCAGTTTTTCCTGGTCACGGCCTACTATGACCGTAGTAATATTGTTCTGCACAAATTTCTCTGCAATGGCCAGGCCAATGCCAGAACCCCCTCCGGTTACTATAGCTACTGTTTGATTCATTATACTATGTTTATCTTGAATTGTTGCTTTATTATATTTAAGGGGCAATGGTCGTGAAACGTGAAACGTCAAACGTGAAAGGACTCGCGATGGGGTGATATTCTTTACTGTTTTCTTCTCTCACTCGTCTTATCGCCCTTTATCAACTCTATCAACCCCATCAACTCTATCAACTTGTTAACTCGTCAACTGATCAACTCCTCAATGCGGTGCATACGGAAATTCCAGCCCTTCATAATAAGCCAGCGTATGATCCGGTTGCTCATATTTGGCCGGAATAGGTTTATTGGAAAAGGTTTGAAAATACAATAAACAGGCGTTGCGCCACCACACGGCTTCCTGCTCCTGAATGGCCAGCAGTTGCTTCACTTCATTGAACCGCCCGGCATCGATATAATTTTTCATTCCATCCCAGCTGCGTTGCATCCAACGTACGGAATCAACGCCACTGTAATATTTATCGCACAACGTCTCCCACAGCGTTTTGCCGGAATGCATTTTATAATCCCAGGGAACGTGATGAAACCATAATAAAAAAGCTTCCGGACAGGTAGCCAGATTTTCAAATTGCTGCCGCACAGCCGGCTGGTATTGCGCCAGGGCATTACTGCCCCTGGCGGTACGATCGAACCCAATACCAATGGAGTCTGCTTTATGAAAATATACCGGGTTCCAGTCGGCACGCGGCGCTTTGTTGTACCAGGGGGCCGGACCGTAATGATGTCCATAACCCATAATATGGTGCAGACCAAGCGGCGTCATGTAATTCACCTGTATTTCCCTTGAGGCAAGCATGAGTTGTTGAACCGTATCAACAAAAGCCTGTTTGTTGGTAAAGGTTTGCCGCAGCCACTCGTTGGCAATTTGGGCCGAAGTTAAGGTATTGTCCCAGGCCAGGCGCCCCAGCGTATACCAGTTGGCCTGGCCAAAAGGATGACCCGTCCAGTTGATATCGCTGCCAATATTCGAAACGCCTGCCATGCCGCTGAGGGTATGGCCATCGGTGGCGCCATCTACTATTTGCGCTACAGTACTATTATTTTTTGCATGGGTGTCGGCGTCCAGCACTTCTTTGAACAGGGGTGCCAGGTATACCAGGTGGGTGGCAAAACCCAGGTACTCCTGCGTGAGCTGGTATTCACTCATCAACGGGGTTTGCGGCATAGCACCAAACAATGGATGAAAAGGTTCCCTCGGTTGAAAATCGATGGGCCCATTCTTTACCTGCACCAATACATTTTTTCTGAACTGCCCATCGAGTGGTTTAAAATCATTATACGCTTGCTTGAACCTGTCTTCAGGAGTTTCGCTGCTGTACACAAATGCACGCCACATTACAATACCATCATGAGGAGCCATTGCATCAGCGAGCATGTTGGCACCATCGGCATGGGTACGATTGTAATTTTGCGGGCCCGGTTGTCCTTCAGAATTGGCTTTCACCAGGAAACCGCCAAAGTCCGGGATGTATTTATAGATCTCGTCGGTTTTATCTTTCCACCATTTTCTTACTTCTTCATTTAAGGGATCGGCTGTTTTCAGTTTACCGATCTCAACAGGTGCGCTAAAACGGGCTGTGAGGTATACTTTTATATGGTATGGCCTGAAAACATTGGCCAGCGCCGCTACTTTTTGCAACCACTCTTCTGTTAAGAGTATGGCATTTGCGTTTACATTGGTAAGCACGGCGCCATTGATGCCGATAGAGGCATTCGCCCGTGCATAATCAATATACCGCTGGTCGATGTAACCAGGCAAACGTTGCCAGTCCCAAATGGAACAACCGGCATAACCCCGCTCTACAGTCCGGTTCAGGTTATCCCAATGATTCAGTAACCGGAGTTTTATTTTAGGTACACTGGTTATCGACAACTGCTGAATGGATTCCTGGGTTTGCAGCAATCGTAAAAAATGAAAAGCGCCATATAGTATGCCCGCTTCTTTATTCGCGGTGATGAGCGTAACGTTCTTCCCTTCATATTTCACCGTACGGATTATAAAACCTTCATCGCCCAGACGCGCCAGTGCGGTATCGCCTACCAGCTTGCGAATAACCGGTGAATGCGCAGGTAGTCCCAATAAAACAGTTCCATTAATAACAGCTGTTTGTACAGGTACCTTTTTACCCAGTAAACCGGATAACCCGGTTTGCAATTCCTGTTTGGCTGCAAGCAGTTTTGCTTCATCAACCGGGTAATTGATGCTGGTGATCTGTTGCCGGTATTGTTGTAATAAAGAGGGGTTGTCGATTGTATTGTAGCGTAACCACAAGCGATACCCGTCTTCCGCGGATACGGAATTATAAATGAGAACGGCGAATATAATTAGGAGCCTTTGTTTCATATGGTAATGTTAGGTCTGAGTGTATTGCTTATGGCTTATAACTGTATTCCTGAATTTGCCTTCAATGAAGATGCTCTTATTATCAGTTCTGACCGTAATAAAATGGTATTGGTAGCGTCAATGCTGTTCACGCCATTTAAATGATTGATTAAACTGGCGGCTGCCATTTCACCCATTTTATAGCCGGGGTAATTAATGGTTGTTAAATTAGGTTCAACCACAGTTGACACGGGGTCGTTGTTAAACCCTACAAAAGCAATGTCCTGCGGAATGCGGATGCCAGCTTTTTTCAAAGCCACCATACAACCAACGGCACAGTTATCATTCGCGGCAAAAACGGCATCGGGCAACGGGTTCATCTGCAAAATAGCTGTAGCTGCCTGCACGCCGGCTTCCCGGCTCAGGTTATTGATTAGAATATATTTTTCATCAAAAGTCAGCTGGTGATCGGCCAGCGCCTGTTTGTAACCAGCCAGCCTGTCAAGATACACATTTCGTTTTGGCGTGGCAGTAATATGTAGAATGCGTTGGCAACCCTGGGCTATCAAATGGCTGGTTGATTCGTAGGCGCCTTTGCGGTTATCGATCAATACACTGGTGAAATCAGGATGTTCGGCCACGCGATCGAAAAATATCAGGGGAACGTTCTTTTTAATGAATTGATCAAAGTGGGAGAGATCGTCTGTTTCATAAGCGAGGGATACCAGCAGGCCATCCACCCGGTTATTGAACATAGTTTTGGCACTGTCTACCTCTTTACTTGCCGACTCAGACGATTGACTGATTATAAGCGTATAGCCTTCGTTATTGGCAACACTTTCAATACCGGCAATCACTGTGCTCATGAAATAACTGTTGAGCCGCGGAATGATCACCCCGATGGTATAGGTACGCTGCTCCCGAAGGTTGCGCGCGAAATGGTTATATCTGTAACCCATTTCTTCAGCCAGCTCGAAGATCTTCTTCCTGGTTTTTTTGCTTACAACAGGGTCATCTTTGAGGGCCCGGCTTACCGTAGCTATTGAGACATTCAATTTACGGGCAAGGTCGTAAATCGTTATTTCTTTGGGTTTTGCCATACAATCGCTTACATCTATGATAGTAAAGGTAGAGTAAAATTATTTTTTAAAAAACAATGTAATCGGTTACATCGTCTCATTTTTCTGGTTAAATTAGTGTCAGGAATTGTTTATCGATTGATTGCCATGTAGATAAAAAGGGTTGAATACCATGCTCAGGACAAAAGCAGCAGGCAGGAGGAATGGGGCAAAGGGTAAAGGGCAAAGTTCGCTGAACGGAAGGCTTAACGCCAATAACTTAAGAACTTAATAACTAACGAACTGAATAGAAAGCAAATTAAGAATTAAGATCACTATGGAGTATACAATGC
>JAJKIL010000163.1 GCA_021154515.1 Niastella sp.
CTATCTTTGTAACGAAATGAGAACGTTTGAAGATACTTACCGGCATAAAGGATTGCGTAAACAGCTCGTTGATCAATTAAAACAGAAAGGCATTACCGATGAACGGGTGCTGACAGCCATATTACAGATCCCGCGGCATTATTTCCTCGATTCAGCTTTAGACAGGGTCGCTTATGAAGACCGGGCTTTTCCTATTGCGGAAGGACAAACCATTTCACAACCATATACGGTTGCCTATCAAACCCAGTTGTTAGAGGTAAAGCCTTACGAAAAAGTGCTTGAAATTGGTACGGGCAGTGGATACCAGGCAATTGTGCTGGGCGAAATGAATGCCCAGGTGTATACTATTGAGCGTCAGAAAAAATTGTATGAAGAACACCGCGGTTTTGTATTGAGAAGCAAATACCCCAACATTAAATATTTTTATGGTGATGGGTATGAAGGCCTGCCAACTTATGCACCTTTCGACAAGGTGATTGTTACGGCAGCTGCTCCCTATATTCCACCTAAATTGATCGACCAGTTAAAAACAGGCGGCAAAATGGTAATACCGGTAGGCGAGGGCAACATCCAACGCATGTTACGCCTTACCAAACAAAGCGATGGTAGTGTAACAGAAGAGTTATTCGACAATTTTTCGTTTGTGCCAATGCTTGAAGGAAAGAATAATTAATATTGAATCCCCCTATGAAAACAACTGAGAACTAAATAACTTAAAAACTAAATAACTCAGCTTGCGAATAGTTATTATCGGTACAGGAAATGTTGCAACCATATTGGGAAAAAGGTTTTTGGCAGCAGACCATGAAGTAGTACAGGTTTGCGGAAGAAATCAACTACATGCTGAAGAACTGGCCGATGCATTGTCTGCCTCGTTCACCACCGATCTGCAGCATTGTAACCCCCATGCCGATCTGTATGTGCTGGCGGTTAGTGACACCGCTGTGGCGGCCATCGCTTCACAACTACAACTGAATAATAAACTGGTGGTGCATACCGCCGGTGCGGTTTCAAAAGACGTTCTAAGCGCCTGCAGCAAGAACTATGGCATCCTGTATCCCCTGCAAAGCCTCCGCAGTGAGTTGAATGAATTACCCGATATTCCTTTTTTAGTGGATGGCAATACTGAAGATGACCTGGCGCTTATTACCGAGTTTGCCAATTCCATCAGCAACCAGGTGCAACAGGCCGGTGATGAACAACGGTTGAAACTACATGTGGCGGCTGTATTGGTAAGTAATTTTACCAATCATTTATATGCCCTGGCAAAAGCTTATTGTTTACAGGAGCATGTTGATTTCAATATGTTGTTGCCGCTGATTACTTCGGTGGCCGAACGGCTGCATGATTACGAGCCGGTGGCTGTACAAACGGGCCCGGCTGTCCGTAACGACGATGCCACCATTCATAAACACCTGGCGCTGTTACAACAGCATCCCGCTTTAAAAACCATGTATATTATGTTTACGGAGAGTATAAAGAAAATGCACAAGCCAAAGCTATAAGCAATAAGCCGTTGCGGCAACAGACCTGTCAACTTGTAAACTGGTCAACCTGCTACTTACTTTGACTTTGGCAGTTGCTTTTTCTTTTTCTTCTTTATTGTCTTTACTTTCTCCTGTCCATCCACCAGGTATCTTTCCCGGATAATGCGCATATGATGGGCTACGTGGCCTGCACAAACAAATGCCAGTCCGGCAACGCTGATGTTGTTGTTGTTGGCCGAACCGGATTGCTGTAACTGGTCATCGTCGAGCGAATTCAGGAACAGTTCATTGGCGCTGCGCAGGGCCTTGAATTCCTCTACCAGCTCGTTCCATTTGCGTTTGGGGGCTTTGGCAGTTATGGCCCAGTTGTTCTCATCAAAACCTGGCAGGGGCGCCGGGTCGTGACGGGCAAAGGTGAGGGCCCGGTAAATGAATACCCGCTCCGAGTCAATGATGTGCTGCAGCAATTCCTTGATCGTCCATTTGCCTTCCGCATAGGCATAGTTGATCTTTTTGTGGGGGATCTGTTTCAGGAGTTTTCTAAAACGGCGGGTGTTGTTGGTCAGAGCCTCCTGCAGATTGTCTTCCTGCAGGGCATTGATATAGGTTTTGTAAAAATCAGGTACGGTAATGTCTTTTCTATTAACCATACTTTTTTTCTAAAAATAAAGAAAAAGTTACAGGTTCCAAGTTTCAGGTTCCAGGTTTTCCGGGCCCTGCAACCTGCAACCTGTTACCTGGAACTGCATAAAAAGAAACAGGGGACACATTTTAGCATAACGCTTCAATGTGTCCCCTGTGCTTATATCTTAAAAATCTTATCCTTTCTTGTTCTTCAACGTGGGTTTAGGTGACGCTCCTTTGGGAGCCACCTTGTTACCTGAAGGATTAAGCGTAGCGGCTACCTTGGCGGCTTCGTAGGCATTGATAACGCCACCGCTTACACAAATGTCGCTCAGGAGAACGGTTTCGTCAGTACCTGGTTTGTTCACTTTCACCCCAGGGTTCTGGGCCGATTTCATGATGCAATATTTTACCTGCTGCGGTGTGAGGTAGGGGAAATATTCCAGCAGCAGGGCTGCTGTACCAACCACTACCGGGCAGGCCATACTGGTACCCTGGGCATTGCCATAGGTATTGCCACCTGGAATGCTCGACCAGATCTTAACGCCGGGCGCAAACACATCTACCTGTTTTTTACCATAGTTAGAGAAGCTGGCTGTATAACCACCGGCATTGGGGTCGCCGCTGGCGCCTACAGTGATCCAGTTCGACGCTTTTTTATGGGTATCCTTCATAACAGGATTGGGGAAGTTATCAGCCGTATCAACGTTCTTGGCGTCGTTACCCGCTGCGTGCACCAGCAAAACGCCTTTGCTTTCAGCATATCTAACGGCATCATCTATCCATTTTTTCTGGGGAGAAAAATCTTTACCAAAGCTCATGTTCACTACTTTGGCGCCGTTATCAGCCGCATAGCGAATAGCCAGGGCAATATCTTTATCGTGCTCATCGCCATCAGGCACGGCACGGATCATCATAATACGTACGTTATCAGCAACGCCATCCATTCCTTTACCATTGTTGCGTTCAGCGCCAAT
Source organism: Niastella sp. (assembly GCA_021154515.1). Classification (GTDB taxonomy): domain Bacteria; phylum Bacteroidota; class Bacteroidia; order Chitinophagales; family Chitinophagaceae; genus Niastella. The sequence goes on from JAJKIL010000163.1 coordinate 3,089, forward strand.
GATACCGGCCACGTGAGTGCCGTGGAAGGGGGTTGAAGCCATTACATCAGCGTTCCCGTAGCTACGGTCGTTGATGTCCTGTTCGTTATCGTGGGTAACTTCACCCCGGTAATCTTCGGGCGCTTTTGTTTTTGACTCTTCTTTTCTTTCCTCACCGCTAACAAACTCTTCAAAACCATCCAGGAATTCCTTGTTGGTAGTTTCCATCATCTGGTTGTTCTTGAAAAGGAACATCAGGGCGCCTTTGGCCGAACTTTGTTCGGGCGATTCGGTTTTAAAAGTATCCAGCTGGTTACCGGTATAGATATCTTTACCCATGCCTGCCCGTAAAATGCTGTCACTTTTTTGAGCAGTGATTAAATATTTTCTCAGTCTAACCACGTCAATTTGTTCGTCGCCGCCATCACCCTCTACTTTTGATTTTGACTTCAACCACATTTTGTACTGGTCTTTTTCTTCCGCACTCATTTTGGTTGTATCTACCTTTTGATCGGCGAATTTGCTTTTAAACATATGGTAAACGCGGGCGCCTTCGTAAGAATCCTGTTTTACGTTTTTACCATCTTTACCACCTATAAAGTTCCAGCCATGAATGTCATCCACATAGCCGTTTCCGTCGTCATCGATGCCATTGCCTGGGATCTCTTTGGGGTTTACCCACAGAATGTCTTTCAGATCTTCGTGCAGGGTATCGATACCTGAGTCGATGATCGCTACCAACACAGTCTTCCCTTTCAGGTTCTTGGAGTGAATGAAATCATAGGCTTTATTGACACTGATCCCATAGTATCCATCCTTGGTTTTGTCGAGCAGATGCCATCCCTTCGGCACATCGCCTGTTTTAATACTTTTCTCCTGCTGCGCAAAAGAGGTTTGTTCTGCAACCACAAAGGCAGCTAATAAGCCTGCTACTTTTACCAGTTTGTTCATTTACAAGTGTTTTTGTTCTTTACAGATTTACAGATGCGTAACGTAAGTTTATTAACGGTATATAAGACTCAAATATCTGGTTTTTTACTAATTCTTAACATTTGAAGATTTCCCGCCTTTACAAACGTTCATTTTTTGTCAGGCACAAAATATAAAATTAAAAGCCACACATGTATGTTATTACATGAGTGGCTGATAATTTGTTTATAAGATTTTGTAAAGAAAAGCAATGTACCAGGTACCTTTTCCTTACTGCTGTGACAGTTTCAATTCAACGCGCCGGTTGGCCGCTTTGCCTGCCGGTGTGCTGTTATCGGCAACCGGTTTTTCCTGGCCATAACCTTTTGTTGCTAACCGGTTGGCGTCAAGGCCTTTTTGCACCAGGTAGTTTTTAACGGCATCGGCACGTTTTTGTGATAAGGTGAGGTTGGTGGCAGGTTTACCCACGTTATCGGTATGGCCTTCTATCGACAGTTTCAGGGTTGTATCTGTTCGCAGAATGGCTACCACACTATTCAACGCGCTGTGCGATTCCGGCGCGATCTTATCGCTGCCCGTTATAAAGAATATTTTTTTAGCGGCATAGTTTACTTTTTCAACGATCTCTTTCTTAATGTCCGGACAACCCTTATTGGCCAGTGTGCCAGCTACAGTCGGGCATTTATCTTCTTTGTCATTCACGCCATCGCCATCGCTGTCGGGGATCGGGCAGCCATTAAATTCGGGCGGACCTGCTTTATCAGGACACATATCCACTTCATCGTTCAGGCCATCGCCATCGGTATCGGGGATGGGGCAGCCATGGTATTTGAAGGTGCCTGGTACATCAGGGCATTGGTCTACGTCGTCGAGTACAGTATCGTTATCGCGGTCAAGGATGGGGCAGCCCCGGTCGCGCGGCAAGCCAGGCACATCGGGACATTTATCCAGGGCATCAGCAACGCCGTCATTGTCTTTATCGGGGCAACCGCCTGCTTTGGCCGAACCCGGCACATCAGGACAGGCATCGGCTTTGTCAGGAACGCCATCACCATCTTTATCGTTGGTCAGGATTACTTTTTTATTCAGCCAAAAACCAAGAGAGGCGCCTATCACCTGGTGTTTAAAGGTACCAGAGTAGGAGGCTTTATAAAAATTGGTAAGACCCTGGCTAATGAAACCGGTCAACAGTACGTTGCCCAGTTCAAACCCAACCCGGGCATTCACCCCAAAATCGAACGTTTTTACCATTCCGGTATTTTTACCCACCTGAATGGTAGATTCGTCCTGTTTATAGTGCAGTCCGGTGTCTCTTTTTTCCCAGCTGGATTTGCCACTATAAAAGAATGACAGGTATGGTCCTGCGCTGATAAGGAAATTGCTTTTCCTGCCCATTCGAAGTTTTACCGCTATGTTCAGCGGCATATCAATATAATTTGTGTAGAACGTATTGCTGTAAAACAGGGTGTCGGTTTTTACTGTAGTGGTATCGTAATAACGGGAGAATTTTCTACCCTTGTTTGAAAAAAAGAGACCAGGTTGAAAAAAAACTTTATTCGAATAACCCAGGGGTATTTCGCCTATAAGGCCCAGGTGCAGCCCGCTTCTTTTGGTATAAAAGGGTTCGGTGGTTTTGTCCCAGTTCGGTAGATAATTGGTTTCTTTTACTGTCGAAGATTGTGGACCGCCCATAATTCCCAACCGCATTTGAGCATTGGCAGTGTATAGGGTTGATGTCAATAACAGCAGTGCGTAAAGTTTCTTCATACCGGTTCAGCTTGAAAGACTGGTAGTAACGTTTCTAATGCGGGTAATATTGTCTGAACTGGGATGGTTGGGATGATTGGGAAGCAGGAAGTAAGAAGTAGGAGGTAAGAAGAAACCTGTATTTCCTACTTCCTGCCTCTTACTTCTTACCTCGCACTATTTATACATGAAATTTGATACCCTGGGCTAAAGGAAGTTGGGTAGAATAATTGATCGTATTCGTTTGGCGTCGCATATACGCTTTCCAGGCGTCACTGCCGCTTTCGCGACCGCCGCCGGTTTCTTTTTCTCCGCCAAAGGCGCCCCCGATCTCGGCCCCGGAAGTGCCGATATTTACATTGGCAATTCCGCAATCGCTGCCGTTAGCAGATAAAAACTGCTCCGCTTCCCGCAGGTTCAGCGTCATAATGCTCGATGACAGACCCTGTGGCACCCCGTTTTGAATGGCGATCGCATCATCGATGGTGTTATATTTCATCAAATATAAAATGGGTGCAAAGGTTTCCTGTTGTACAATGTTGAAATGTGGTTCTACCTCAGCAATACAGGGTTTTACATAGCAACCGCTTTCAAACCCATCGCCATCGAGCACGTCACCTTCCACAATAAAGCGGCCGCCTTCTTTTTTACAGGCCTCCAGCGCTTTCTGGTACCCGGCAACGGCATCTTTATCGATCAACGGACCCACGTGGTTGTTTTCATCGAGCGGGTTACCAATACTTAATTGCTGATAGGCCGCTACCAGTTTGGTTTTTATTGAATCGTACACTTCTTCGTGGATGATTAACCGCCGGGTGGTGGTACAACGTTGACCTGCGGTGCCCACGGCGCCAAAAACCGATCCGCGGATGGCGATGTCCAGGTCGGCATGTTTTGAAATAATGATGGCATTGTTGCCACCCAGTTCCAGCAGGGCGCGCCCCAGTCGGGCGCCCACGGTGGCGCCTACGGCTTTACCCATGCGGGTTGAACCGGTTGCCGATACCAGCGGAACCCGCGTATCGGCACTCATCCATTCGCCTACCGCCCGGCCACCGATCACCAGACCGTTTACACCATCGGGGACATTGTTGCGTTTTAACACGTCGGCGATAATATTATGACAGGCCACTGCGCACAGCGGCGTTTTTTCTGAAGGTTTCCAAATGCATACATTGCCGCAGATCCAAGCCAGCATGGTATTCCAGCTCCAAACCGCTACGGGGAAATTAAAGGCGGAAATAATGCCTACAATGCCTAATGGATGCCATTGTTCGTACATGCGGTGGGCGGGGCGTTCGCTGTGCATGGATAATCCATACAACTGCCGGGAGAGGCCAACCGCAAAATCACAGATGTCGATCATTTCCTGTACTTCACCATAGCCTTCCTGCAGGCTTTTTCCCATTTCGTATGACACCAATTTGCCCAGTGGTTCTTTATGGGCCCGCAATGCTTCCCCGATCTGGCGAACAATTTCACCCCGTTTAGGCGCCGGCCAGGTGCGCCATTCCAGAAAGGCGGACTGGGCTTTGGCTATAACGGTTTCATAATCGTTTCTATCGGCAGCCTGAACGGTGGCGATCAGTTTACCATCAACGGGTGAATGAGACGCAATCAGTTCGCCATGAGCCGGCAGGGAACTGATACCGGTTGAAACACCGGAATTTTTTTCAGTAATTTTTAAGGCAGCAAGAAAATCCATGTAGTTCGTTTTGTCAAATGTAAGGGAAATGGGGGAAAGGCAGGGAGCAGTGGGCCCCTCCTACGCTAAGGCTTGCGCCTCCGCTAAAGCTTCAGCGACACGCGGACGGCGGGCAAGGCAGTAGGCAGTGGTAAACCGTTATAGGTGTTACATGCATGCAAAAACGTGCAGGTTGATAGTTGACGGAGTTGACAAGTTAACACGAGTTGACCAGTTAATCAGTTAACCAGTTGACCAGTTAACCAGGCTCTGGTTCCACAGGTCATTTACTTAGGTCAGAGTTAGACAGGAGTGTGGTTATATAGCGCAGGGGTTGCACTGGAGTTGCACTGGAGTTGCACTGCATCCCTATAGTTTAGTGCAACCCTGGTGCAAGGTAGGTGCAGATTACTACGCTTTGTGGGTATACTTGATGCGGTCTTGATGGTACCTCAGTGATACTTCATTGGTACCTCATTGCTTCCCCGGACCCCGAGGTTGAACTAAGGTTGAACAGAGGTCCTTCCGAGGACCCAAAGAGGTAAATCCGAGGTGGTTCCGAGGTCAATTCGAGGTGAAACTACCAAACGTCCCACCCGTGCGAGGACATCATCACATCAAAACCCGAAGCCCGTCCCATTTTTTGAAATAGGATGCTGGTGAAAGGTACCTTTGTATTCGTATGCGAAAGTTCTTTGAAATAGGTGGAAAAGTTGATCAGTTGACCAGTTTCACGTTTGCCGTTTGCCGTTTGCCGTTTCACTATGATGTTTGCTCAGCTGATGATGGCAGTATTCGTTGAACTCGTCTTCATCGGCGTCATCATCTTCATCGTCTTCCACTTCGCGTTGTAAAATGTGGTTATTGGCAAAGTCAAGGGTGATCAGGCCGTCTTTCAGTACAATGTTGGTGAACTGGGTCCAGTTGTATCTTTTTTTGAACAGGGAGTTCATGACGATCTCATTATCCGAGAACCCGATCTCTATGGAGTATTTAGCCTGGTATTCGAGTAAGGCCAGCATTACAAAAACAAACAACAGCCAGGAGAAGTAGGGCATCTTCATCCATACCAATCCCGCCAAAAGCAGGGCGCGGCTGTAATACACTTTCTGTTTTTTGGCCTGCTGGATAAGGTTAAAAACAATAAAGCCCAGCACCGCCACAGCGCCAATAAGATAAGCCAGGCTTACAGCAGAACTACGTAATAATTCGAGGGTAAAACAAACTACAGAAAAAATACTGAGCAGCAGCCCCAGTATATCAATATACCGGTTATTTTGATTTTTCAGGGTAACAACGTATTGATATACCATGGTGGTTGACGAGTTGATCAGTTAACCAGTTGACGAGTTAACAAGTTGACGGGTTAACTGGTTGATAAGGTTGATAGAGGTGATAATGCGGCGAAAGATGAAAGTAGTGAAAAATGTTACATTCTCGCGAGTTCTTTCACGTTTCACGTTTGCCGTTTCACGATTACCCTTTGCCGTTTATGGGTTGCTGGCCACCAACAGGTTGGCTAATTTCCATAAAATGTGCGCACCCACGTTGGCATCCCACTCATTGTTATCGCCTACACCAATTTCTACCAGATCAAAACCAATAAATTTACGACCGCTTTGCACGATCTTTTTTAACAGGTAAAAGATCTGTTCGGTTTCAAATCCGCCTTGTACGGGGGTACCTGTATTAGGACACAATTTAGGATCAAGCCCATCAATATCAAAACTTACCAGCACCTTTTCGGGCAATTTGCTAACGATCTCGTCGGTGATCTGTTTCCAGGTTTCTCCTTCGAACTGGCGTTCTTTTATGTCTTTATCAAAATAGGGTATTACCCTGTCCTTGTTGTTCTGAATATATTCCCATTCTTCCTGGCAATAATCGCGGGCGCCTAATTGCACCAGGTGGGTGAGGGTTGGAATTTCCTTCAGTGCATTGTACATAACACTGGCATGGCTGTACGTAAACAGTTCGTACGAAGCGCGCAGGTCGCAATGGGCATCGATTTGCAGTACGCCAAATTCGCCATGCTGTTCGGCCAGTGCCTTGAAGTAACCCAACACTACGCTGTGATCTCCGCCCAGGATGGCCACCAGCTTACCGCGGTTAAGCAGTTGTTTGGCTTGTTCGTACACCCATTTGTTCAAATACCCGCCGCCTTCATTGATCTCCCGCAACGATTTGCACATGAAGAGGTTTTTCTCCAGCACTTCGCCATGGCAGATATAATCGATGTATAACTCGGCTTCCTTGCGCAGGTAATCGCTTTTCAACAGCACCTTTTTATCGGGTGGGCGCATAAAAAAACCCTGTTTCCACGATTCTTTGTTGTCAGGGTCAAAAAGGTCAACATGCATACTTGCCTTGAAAATATGGTCGGCAGCCCGGGAGGTACCGGCATTATAGCTTACGGTAACTTCCCAGGGAACTGGTAGTATAACCAAGCGGGCATCTTCTTCTGAAAAGGGCAAACCAAAAATATTATTATTGGGATTGCTTGCCGCGTTGGGATCAAATTGTGATAGGTCTGTCATAACACATAAAAAAACGGGGTGCAAGTTAGCCCACTAATAGTTAGCAGCAAAAAAATTATGAAAACAAGCTGACGTTTGTTAGTAAACCGGGTACCGGTTTCCAGTTTTCCCGTCAACCGAAATCCGGCAAAACTGGTAACAGCTTGTTAATTCCGACATAGAAACACTTAATAAACAAAGTCTGCTTTATGCATAAATAAAATCTATTGACCCTCAATTCAAATTTGACCTAACTTTGCGGCGTAAATACCCAAATGTGCCACGCCGTCAAGGCGTTACAATAAATATTTCAGATGAAAAAGATCCATATTGTTATTCTGGTAGGAATTGCGGTCTGCATTATGATCCTGTTGAGCTTTATGGCCGACCTTTCTTCCTATGAAACCCTGGCCTCAGCCCGTCAGAAAGAAGGTAAAACAGTGACCGTAATTGCCAAACTCGATAAATCGGCCTCTGTTCCTGTTGAATATGACCCGGCCAAAAACCCCAACTTAACCCAGTTTTATGTTGTTGATTCGCTGGGTAACCGGGCACAGGTGCGGTATTATTTCGAAAAGCCAATGGATATGGAGAAAAGTGATCGTATTGTGCTGAAAGGAAAAATGCAAGGCAATGTATTTGAAATTACCCGTAAAGATGGGATCCTGATAAAATGTCCTTCCAAGTATAAAGACGATCCCAAGGCTGCTGCGAACAACCTGTCTCAAAATTAAAACCCTGTAATGAAGTATATCGGTGAACACCTGTTACCCGGTCAGTTAGGACAATTCCTGATAGTGCTTTCCCTGGTAGCGTCATTGGTAGCCTGTATTGCTTATTTTAAAGCTTCCAATGCCACTGTAGAGCCCGACCACGAAAGTTGGAAAAAACTGGCCCGCATTGCTTTTTTGGTTAATGCCGGTTCGGTGCTGGCTACCTTCAGCATTATCTTCTACATTATTGCCAATCTTTATCACGAATATTTTTACGCCTGGAACCACTCTGACATCTCCCTGAACCCCAAATACCTGCTCAGCAGTATCTGGGAAGGGCAGGAGGGCGCCTTTTTGTTATGGACCTTCTGGCAATCGGTACTGGGTGTAGGATTGATAGCCACCGCCAAAAAATGGGAAGCGCCCGTAATGACGGTGATGAGTTTTGCCCAATTCTGCCTGGCCACCCTTATTATCGGGGTGTATGTGTTTGATCTGAAAGTGGGCAGCAGTCCGTTTTTATTGACCCGGCACCAGTTTCAGGATGCGCCCATTTTCCAGGGCGACAATTACCTGAGCCTGCCGAAAATTCATAATGGGAATGGCCTCAACCAGTTATTACAGAATTACTGGATGGTGATCCATCCACCCGTACTGTTTATGGGATATGCAAGTACCATTGTACCTTTTTCGTATGCCATAGCCGGGATGTGGAAGAAGGACTTCGGCAGCTGGACAAAACAGGCTTTGCCATGGTCGTTGTTTTCAGGCGCCATATTCGGTCTTGGAATTATGATGGGCGCCGCCTGGGCTTACGAATCCCTCACCTTTGGCGGTTACTGGGCCTGGGACCCGGTTGAAAATGCCTCGCTGGTGCCCTGGCTGGTGATGGTGGCCGGCATTCATACTCAGGTTATTTACAATTCAACCGGTCATTCGCTGCGGGCAACCAACTTTTTCTTTGTAATGAGCTTTCTGCTGGTATTATATTCAACCTATCTTACCCGTAGCGGCGACCTGCAGGATACTTCGGTACACGCGTTTGTTGATTCGGGCCTGAACTGGCAAATGCGCATCTGGGTGCTGATCTTTGCCACCGGTTCGCTCAGCTTGTTCATTGCGCGGTTTAAAAAGATCCCGCATATTGCCAAGGAAGAAGAATTCAGTAGCCGCGAGTTCTGGATGTTCATTGGTTCGCTGGTATTGTTCCTGTCGGCCATGGCCATCATTATCCCTACTTCGTTCCCCATTTTCAATAAATTGTTTGGCACCAACCTGGTGATCGGGGAGGACAAGGAATTTCCCTACAACCGCATACAAATATTTGTAGCGGTGGTGATTGGCGTACTTACGGCTATCAGCCAGTACCTCAAATACAAGAACACGTCAAAAGCGTATTTTACGAAAAAGCTGTTGTGGGCTACGGTCATTTCGGTGCTGGTGGCGGCTTCTGTCAGCTATTTCGGTCACATTAATTATAACAAATACGGTTATGGCTTCCTGGCTGCCATTCACCTGGCCCTGTTTGCTGCGGTGTATGCCGTGATTGCCAATGCCGGTTATATTTTCACCGGGTTGAATGGTAAGTTAAAAGCTGCCGGCGCTTCTGTTGCTCACCTGGGTTTTGGTTTGTTGATGGTGGGCATTCTTATTTCTTCTTCCAAAAAAGAGATCCTGTCGGTAAACACCTTTAACCCGCTGAATTTTGGTCCTGAAAAACCAAAAGAGGGTTTTGAGAACCTGACCCTGTTCCGCGGGATAAAAACCGATATGGGCAGCTACTGGGCTACCTATGTTAAAGATTCGGTGAGCACGAAAAAGAATGTGACCTACTTCCGGGTTGATATGGAACGGAAGGACGGAAAAGACAAATTCAGCTTATACCCCGACCTTATCAAGAACACCAAGGGGCAGGAGGGTATGTCGAACAACCCCGATTCAAGGCATTACCTGCATAAAGATATTTTCAGCTATGTAAACCATGCCAGCTCTGTGCAGGAAGGTTCCGATACGGCGCAGTTTAAAAATCATGTGGTAAAAACCGGCGATACCATCTTTTATTCAGAAGGGTATATGATCCTGGATAGCGTTACTGTAAATCCGCACGACGAAAAACACCGGTTCACCAGCAAGGATACGGCATTAATGGCCAATTTGACAGTTATTACCAAGGAACAGCAAAAACTAACCGCAAAGCCTGTATTTTATGTTCGCAACAATGGCGCCCAGTACATGCTTGATACCCTGTATTCAGAGGGGCTGGCGATTGGCCTCACCCGCATTACCGACGACAAACACCTGGAGATCAGTGTAAAGGAATCTTCGCGCCTGGCGCCGTTCCTGGCATTGAAAGTACTGCAGTTCCCCTTCATCAACCTGGTTTGGTTGGGAACCGTTCTGATGATAATTGGTTTTGTAATTAGCATGATACGTAGAATTAAACTACTATAGTTTAAAATTCAACGTTTGAAGTATAAAGTTCCGGTTATTTGGTTCGTAAGTTATTAGGTTCTTGAGTTATTAGGTTATCCCTACGAACTTAAGAACCTAATAACTTAATAACTGCCTCATGACATATTTTCACCCTCACATTATAAATGATTAATTGTATTTTTCTAAATCAATTCCACCCAACTATTCCCCCTGGGTCTTTCGTATTGTAACTTTGCCTTTCTTAAACATTTTTTAAGAATTGTGTGGCAGCGAACCGGGTTACTTTCCCTGTCTTTCTGGAATTATTATTACAAAGGAATTTGTATTATATTAGTACCATTGGAATGACTGCAAAAAGAAAAATATTCAGGATTTTATTAGCGGTTTTGGCAATAGTAGCGGTATCGATCGGTGCAGCCCATGCTCAAACGGCGCCTGATTCTATTCCCTTACCGCAGTTAGGCCCCAATGATACCATTCCGGTGCCCGCACAGATAATTGGAAATGAATATGTGCCGGCGCAAACGCTCGAATGGACCTGGGTGCAGGCTCCCTATCCCAAACATTTATTGAAGAAAAGACAGGAATGGACGCGTTTACGCAATGCAGTTTATGTGTGTTACCCATATGCCCGCCGGGCCGGCATTATCATGAACGACATTAATGCGCACATTGCGCATATGCCTGATAAAGACAAAAAAACGTATATAAAGTCCCGTGAAAAAGAGTTGAAGAAACAGTTTGCGGAACCGTTAAGTGAATTGTCGATATACCAGGGAAGGGTTTTGATGAAACTCATTAACCGGCAAACCGGTAATAACTGCTACGAGATCATTAAAGAATATAAAGGTGGGTTTACCGCCAGAACCTGGCAAACGGTTGCCTTTTTCTTTGGCAGCAATCTTAAACAACCCTACGATGCCAATGGCGACGAACGCGAAATAGAAAACATCGTTCAGGAAGTTGAACGGATGCACAGAATGTAATATCCCCCGGCCCCCTAAAGGGGGAGCCGAAAATTTCGGGCGGCGCAACTTCGTTTATTAATTTGAACAATCGGGAACCATTCACGATTCACGATTGACGATTCACGACTTCATTTTCTGAATGATCCCGGTTGTAGAAAACCCCTCCACAATAGAGTTGATGATAACTTTTCCCCCGGCTTCCATTACTTCTTTAGCGCCAACGATCTGTTCAAGCGTATAATCGCCGCCTTTAACCAGCACATCAGGCTGCAGGGTGGTAATGAGGTTCAGTGGGGTGTCTTCTTCAAAGATCACCACCATATCAACCATTAACAGGGCGGCCAGTACCAGGGCTCTTGATTGTTCATCATTCACCGGGCGGCTATCCCCCTTTAAACGTTTGGTGCTGGCGTCTGAATTCAACCCAACAATTAAATAATCTGCTTCCACAGCGGCCTGCGAAAGCGAAAAAATGTGACCGCGATGCAGGATATCAAATACCCCATTGGTAAATGCAACTGTTTTACCTGTTACCCGCCACTGTGCAATTGTATGTTTTGCTTCACTTAAACTGCAAACCCTTGTACTAATGATATCAGCTTTTCTCATTTACTGTAGTGCTACTTTTATTAAAATACGGCAACAGGCTTAAGGCTATAAAACCACTGATCAACGAAAAAAAGAATTGAACCGACCACATCAACTGGCCAAAGGCAAACCCGATAGTTTCTTTTAACCCGTAGATCAGCATGGTGTTTTGAACAAACCAGGCATACACGCCAATTCCACCACCGGGCGCCGGAACGATCATGGCCAAACTGCCCATGGTTAGCACCGATAATGCGTTCGGGATGGAGTAAACCGCGGTTTCCTTCATGGCCCAGAAACC
>JAJKIL010000164.1 GCA_021154515.1 Niastella sp.
ATCAACTATATCAACCTTATCCTCTGTCAACTTTCTGGTCAACTGGTTAACTGATCAACTGGTCAACTTGCCCTCTGTATCAACCAACCTTCGTATCTTGGGCCCATGCTTTCGTTATTAGCTTTGGCCGTAGCGCCCGGGGCCGCTATTACTATTTACATCTATTCGCGGGATAAATATGACCGGGAGCCATTAAAGCCCCTGCTGATCTCCTTTTTACTGGGTATGGTAGCTACGGCACCGGCCATTCTTATTCAAACCCTGTTAAAACCGGTGCTGTTCATCAGGTTCCCCAACTTCGATATCACCTATTACTTTTTATTGGCATTTATTATAGTGGCCTGTAGCGAAGAAGGCAGCAAGTATGTAATGCTGCGGTATTACGCCTATCGCAACCAGGCATTCAATGAACCTTTCGATGGCATTATTTACTCGGTCATGATCAGTATGGGTTTTGCCACCCTGGAGAATATCGGTTATGTATTGAATTATGGTTTTAAAACAGGTATCATCCGCATGTTCGTATCGGTTCCCTCCCATGCCGCTTTTGCCGTGCTGATAGGCTACCATGTGGGACTGGCCAAATTCGATGCACCCAATGCCATTAAGCATATTATCAAAGGTTTTCTGCTGGCCGTTTTCTTTCATGGCGCCTTCGATTTCTTTTTGCTGTTACAAGGCAGTACCCAGGTAAAAAAGTATATCTCCAACTGGCCGCTGATCGTTTGTGCGCTGGTAGCCTGGTTTATTGCCATCCGCATGTCTGTTAGGTCCATCCGCCTGCATGAAGAACTGTCACGGCAGCAGCACATCAAAAACGATGAAGCAATTGCAGAAAAAGTGTAATAATTTTGCGCCCTATGATAAAAATTCGCCTTGCAAACGAACACGACCTTACCACTGTTGAACGGCTGGCGCGGGAAATATGGCCTGTTGCCTATGATGGCATTGTGCCGCCGCAACAACTGGCCTATATGCTCGACCTCATTTACAACAACGCCACCCTGCGCGACCAGTTACTGAACCAGCACCATACTTTTTTAATGGTAGAACAGGATGGGAACCCCGTAGGCTTTGCGGCCTACTCCACCGTAGCACCGGGAGTTAGCAAACTGCATAAACTGTACGTGCACCAAAGCACCCAGGGCCAGGGCCTTGGCAAAATGCTCGTCGATCATATTATAGCGCAACTTACCCCCCAATCATTCCACACATTAAGACTGAATGTAAACCGCTCCAATAAAGCCCGGTTCTTTTATGAGAAACTAGGTTTTGAAATTAAAAAAGAAGAAGATGTGGATATCGGAAGCGGCTATTTCATGGTAGACTTTGTTATGGAAAAAAAATTGTAGTTTTTTAGTTATTGAGTTCTTTAGTTTGTTAGTTAAACAACTAACAAACTAAAGAACTAACGAACTATTCACTCTCTTTTCCCATCGCCGATAACTTCATCTTCATCGCCAATTCATGACCAAAGTATTTTTCAATCCTTTTCTCAACAAGGATTATAACGGGGGTCAGTACTACAGCCATCAGGAATTTGTAGGTATAGTTCATCATCCCGATAGCCAGGATCTGCTGCCAGGTAAAGATGCCTGAAAATGCAATGAACAGTACAATGTAGCTATCTACCAGCTGCGATACTACTGTAGAACCGGTAGCACGTAACCATACATATTTTTCACCGGTGCGTTTCTTGATCTTATGAAACACGGTCACATCAACGATCTGGCTTACAAGGAAAGCTACCAGGCTGCCGATAATGATCCGCATACCCTGGCCAAAAATGCCATCAAATGCCAGTTGCATATCAGGAACGCCCTGGTCTTTTCTGCTGAACACCCAAAAATCAGCAGCAGGCACATGAATAGCCAGGTAAAACATCAGGAAGGCATAGGAAATAAGTCCAACAGCAATAAAACTGATGCGGCGTACTGCTTTGGGCCCATAAAATTCATTGATAATATCGGTCATCACAAACTCCACCGGCCACAATAACACCCCACAGGTAAGGGTAAAAGCCAGTCCATGCTGACCGAACATGTTAATATTGGCCGGATGGGTACCCAGTAACTTTTCCAGTGAAAATAACTTGGTGCCTATACATTCCGCAATAAGGGCATTGGCAACAAAAAAAGCTGTAAAAAACACAAACAGACGGGTTGGTTTATCCTTAATAATGGATTGGATCATTTTATAAAAAGTATTATCTGGGGAAATAAAAAAAGAAAATTAGTAATTATAAGCCACCTCGGAAAATGTTTCAATACCGGTTTCCGTTGCAACATAAACGCAAGAACAAAGCTGTTTACTACCAGGTTCAACAAAAAAGCGATCAAAATCCCTAAAATTAACACGAGGGATACCATTTGGCTGGGTTGCCCTTCTTTGAGTATGGGATAAAAGCGCATGCCCCATACCAATACGAAGCAGACATTACAAATAAAAGCCACCCGACTGAAAAATATTAAACTTTGCATATAGCCTTAACTTGCTGTAAAATTGCATTATTTTGCCCAACTATTAATTTTTTGCAATAATGAAGAAAACACTTTGGCAACAGGTAATGCCCCATCTGGTATCCATTGCTATTTTTTTAGTGGTCGCCTTATTTTTTGCCAAACCCGCCCTGGAAAGCGGTGTGGTGATGAAACAGGGCGATATTACCAACTGGGAAGGCATGAGCCACCAGTCGTTTCAATATAAAGAAAAACATGGCCATTTTCCTTTATGGACACCTGCCATGTATGCGGGTATGCCGGCTTACCAGATTGCCATGGAGGGCCCCTGGACACCATTGGGTATTGTAGATACAGTAATGAAACTGGGATTGCCCAAACCCATCAACATATTCTTCCTGGCCAGTATTTGTTTTTATTTCCTGTGCATTTGTCTGCGTATTCGGCCCTGGGTGGCTGTTATTGGCGCACTGGCATTTGCCTATAGTACCACCTTCCCGATCTTCATCACTGCCGGACACGAGACTCAAATGCTGGCGCTGGCCTACGCACCCGCTGTATTGGCCGGCATCATTTTATTATTCGATAAAAAATACATCAGTGGCTTCATTGTAACTACCGTATTCACCGGTTTGCAGATCTCGGCGGGTCACCAGCAGGTAAGCTACTATATGTTCCTGGTGATCGGCATTATGGTACTGTTCTTTTTAATAAATGGGATCAGGGCGGGCAATACGGCGCCGTTGTTAAAAGTGATCGCACTCATCGCTGCAGGCTGTTTCTTAGGCATCATGGTAAATGCAGTTACCCTGTTAACCGTATACGATTATTCAAAAGAATCGAAACGCAATGGCCAGCTGGTAATGGATAAAAAACAAAACTCCAACGAAGTGGTGAGTGGCGATAAAACAAAAGGCTTAAGCAAGGAATATGCATTCCAATGGAGTTATGGCTGGCAGGAATCAATGACCCTGATGTTCCCCGGTGCACAGGGTTATGGCTATCATGCTGCTGAACGCGATAACGACCAGTTCCTGTATCCCAAACTTACGGAGAGCTCGCATGTTGCCAAATTCCTGACCGACAAACTAAACGTACCCGAAGAGCAGGCAAGCAATGTAGCGCTTCAATTAAGCGGCAATTTATACTGGGGCGATCAGCCATTCACTGCAGGCCCCATTTACCTGGGCGCCATTGTATGTATGCTGTTCATTTTTGCCATGGTTTACCTCGATGACACGCATAAATGGTGGATACTGACAGCCGCCGTCCTGGGCGTGTTGATGGCCTTAGGCAAACACTTCCCTGCATTCAACTACTTTCTGTTCGATTATTTCCCGTTCTATAATAAATTCAGGGTGCCTACCATGGCGCTTGAAATTACCGGCCTGGTAGTTCCCATTGCCCTCGCGCTGGGCCTGGAAAAACTGATAACCAGTACTGCCATCGACCTCAAAAAACTACAACTGGCCGCTATTATCATTGGCGCTGTGTTTGTAGTGGCTGCAGGCGTGTATTTCACTTCCGACTACAGCATCGAGAATAAGAAACGCACCGTTGCCATGACACAGTTGATGAGTGGGGGCCCGAATGCCAATATGAGAGCCGCCATGGATTCCATCGAGCGGCAGTATCCGGCCGAAATAGACAATCACGTGTATGAAAACTTCTTATATCAAACCAAGGGCGATGCAGCCACTGCCAAAGGTTTGCTGACCGCTTTGCGCGAAGACCGCCAAAGCGCCTTTGGTTCCACCATCCTGCGCTCGTTGCTCTTTGTGCTCCTGGCCATGGGTATCATGTATCTTTTTGTCATTAAAAAGATCAACGCCCTGATAATGCTGGCCGGGGTGGGATTATTAACTGTCATTGACCTCCTGGGCATGGACAGCAACTACCTGAACAGTTACAGTTTTGGCAGCAAGGAAAACTATGAAGCCTCAGAATTTCCTTTAACCCCTGCCGACCAGGCCATTCTGCAGGACAAAGATCCCAACTTCAGGGTATTGAATACTGCGTCTGGCGCCAATCCGTTTATTGGCGATTCACACACTTCTTATTATCACAAATCAATAGGTGGTTATCACCCGGCACGTTTGGGTATTTATGACGATCTGATAGAGTATCAACTCTCCGGTCAGCCCAACTTTAACGTGCTCAACATGCTGAATACAAAATATGTAATTCAGCAAACCCAGCAACAGGGTGGCGTTATGGCGGCGCCTAATCCAAACGCATTAGGGAATGTATGGTTTGTAAAAAATGTGAAATTTGTAAATGGCCCTGTTGAGGAAATGAAGGCCCTGAACAATTTCAACCCCGCCGAATTGGCCATTGTTGACAATAAGTTCAATACACAGATCACGGGCTGGCAGCCTGCCGACAGCAGCGCTACTATCAAACAAACCGCTTTCGATTTCGAGAACATTACCTACGAAAGCAACAGCGCTGCGCCGCACCTGGCCGTGTTCAGTGAGATCTTCTATAAAGACTGGCACGCATACATTGATGGTAAAGAAGCGCCTGTTGCCAAGGCCGATTATGTGCTGCGCGCATTGCTGATACCAGCCGGCAAGCATAGTATTGAATTCAAATTCATTCCCAAAATGTATAACACAGGCAGCATGCTTACAGGCATTGCTGGCTGGATAATTCTGCTGCTTCTGTTAGCGTTCATCGGCCAGCTTGTTTGGCCTATGATAAATAAAAAGAAAACAGTAGCATAAGCCAGTTATAATTAAACCTGTTGCTCCCGGCAGAGCAACAGGTTTCTTTTTTATGAAAGCAAAACAAGTACACCTTGCATCCCTGGTTTCTTACAGGATCTTTCCCCCGGTCATGGGCGGACAAAGAGCCGTTGCCTTATACTGCAAGTATATAGCAAGGCATGTACGGTTTACCTGCATCACTACCGGTAATAACGATCCGGCGGCAGCCGATGGATACGAGGTTGTACCCGTTTGGACGGCTTCCCCTCTCCGGTATATCAATCCTTTCCGTTTCTTTACTATCCGGTCGCTCATCCGCAAACGAAATATTACCCATCTCCAGCTTGAACATCCGTATTTCGGCTGGCTGGGACTGTTGTTAAAATGGTTTACAGGCGTACGGCTGATAGTGCGCTCACATAATATTGAAGGCTTACGCTGGAAAGTTATGGGCAAATGGTGGTGGAAGATCTTGTGGCATTACGAAAAATACGTACATCAGCAGGCGGACTATAATTTTTTCATAACGGATGAAGACCGCCAGTATGCCATTCAACATTTTAAATTACAGCCACAGCGGTGCCTGCTCATAACATATGGTATTGAATGGAATACGCCACCCCCGCCCGGGGAGAAAGAAGCGGCCAGAAAAATATTGTTGTCAAAACATGCTATACCCGGCGATCATTGCATTTTATTATTCAACGGGGCCTTTAACTATAAGCCCAACCTGGATGCACTGGAACGGATCATTCATGAAATATACCCGGCATTACAAAAAAACAGGTCCTTTAAATATACCATCCTTATCTGCGGTAAAGACATTCCACCCGCCATTAGCCAGTTAAAGCAACCCAATTTTATTGTTGCCGGTTTTGTGGATGATATTACCACTTATCT
The DNA here is from genome assembly GCA_021154515.1 of Niastella sp. Classification (GTDB taxonomy): domain Bacteria; phylum Bacteroidota; class Bacteroidia; order Chitinophagales; family Chitinophagaceae; genus Niastella. The sequence continues at coordinate 6,068 of JAJKIL010000164.1, forward strand.
TAAAGGCGCTGATATTTTTTTAAATCCCATTACCGAAGGTGGAGGTATAAAAACAAAACTGGTAGAAGCACTGGGATATAATATGAGTGCGGTTTCTACCAGCCATGGCGCTATAGGCATCGATGCCCGCATCTGTAACGGTAAGCTGCAAATAACAGATAATATTTCACCCGATTTTGCTGACAAAATAATGCAGCTGGCTACTTACAACGCGGATATCCCTCCTGCCTTTTTTGAACAATTTTATTGGGACAGTATTGCTCAACAAGCGATCCGCTTTATTACCTGATACCAAACCGCGCCAGAAATTCATCTTTACGGCGGGTGGCCACTTCAATCAGCACATTATCGCTCATTTCTATCAGCCCGCCTCTTCCCTTGTGGTATTTCTTCACAAAGTTCAGGTTTATGATGTGCGAGTTATGAATGCGGAAGAACAGATCGGGCGGCATTATTTCTTCGTATTCTTTAATGATGCGCGATGAAACGTATTTCTGGTTATCGGTAACATGCACATAGGTATAACCACCCTTGGCCTCAAAACGAATGATCTCCGCCAGCTGAATAAATATCAGTCCATCGTTATCGGGCAGGGCGATCTTTTGCAGCAAAGAATTGGGTTTACTGATATTGAACATCAGGTTCTGCAACTGTACATTAATGTTCTTGATCCGGATCCTGTCTTTTGCCTTTTGCACCGCCATTTTTAATTCCTCGATGCTTACAGGTTTTAACAGGTAATCGAGCGCACTGTATTTAAAGGCCTTTAACGTATATGCATCAAAGGCAGTAATAAAAATAATTTCAAAGTCAATGGGCATAATTTTGTCGAGCAGGTCAAATGCATTCCCATGTGGCATTTCAATATCCAGGAAAACCAGGTCGGGATGTGTTTCAGCGATCAGCGGCATGGCCGTTTCAGCACTAACGGCCTCCCCGATTATGCGAACATCGGGGCAGCATTCGTTCAGCAGCCCATTCAGGATGCGAATGTTTTTTGGTTCGTCGTCTACGATCAGTGCGTTAATCATACAGCAAAGAAATGAATATATTATAATACAGGAAAATAGATTGTCACTCTGGTCCCCAATGAATTGTGAAAATTATCTTCCAGATCGTCTATCCACATCCGGATCTTCAGCGCATGCTCCCGGTTGTACATCTCTATCCTGTCTGCCGTTAGGGATAAACCCTTAGACTGGTAATTAATGGGCGACACACTCTTATACTGCATAGCTGCCTTTCTGCCAATGCCATTATCTTCCAGGATACAGATCAGGTAATCACCATCGCGTTTTACGGTAATCGTTACAACACCGTTTTTATCCTTCCGGAAACGCAGGCCATGACGTACGCTGTTCTCCACAAATGGCTGCAATATCATTGGCGGGATATAATAAAGAGTCGGATCGACCCCTTTTTCCATATTCACCACCCAGGAAAAAGCATCTTCCAGGCGTGTTTTTTCAATATCCAGGTAATTCTTAAGATAATCCAGTTCTTCTTCCAACCTGATCTCGGGCCGGGAAGAAAAATCAAGTGTTTGCCTGATTAGCCGGGAGAACCCCGAAATGAATTTATTGGCGCCCGCCACATCAGCATCCATTACATATTGCTGAATAGAGTTTAAGCTGTTAAAAATAAAATGCGGGTTCATCTGCGCCTTGCGCGACAATTGCTCCAACTCACTGATCCGTTTGTTGATCGCCGTTTTTTCCTGTTCCTTGCGTCTGATGCGTTGCACGATCAGCAGCACAACCAACCCGGTAATGGCCAAAAACAGCAATCCTGCCAATGCCTTAAACCAGTTTTTTTCATACAACAGTTGCTCCACCGTAAACCGGGCTACCAGTAACTGGCTGTGTACATCGAATTTATTGATGGCCTGCAACTGTAATTCATAATCACCGGATGGCAGGGCCGGAAAGTTCAAAAAGGTTTCACGGGTCTCGTACCAGTTACTATCAAGACCCAGTAAGCGATACCGGTAGCGAATGTCGCCCGTTGATTTATAGGAAATACCCACATAATCGAACTGAATGTTGTTCTTTTTATGCGGGATAAGGACCGGCGCAAGATCTGGATAATAAGCGTCGCCCCCGACGGAAATATTAATAAACCGCAGGTCGCAGCGCGAATCGCCGGCTATATTGGCTTCATCAAAATAAGTAACACCTTCGGGTGTACCTACAAACACCTTGTTATGATAAACATATACCACGTTGATGATGTCAGACGCCAACCCATCGCCGGTGGTATACTTTTTCAGCGGGTAGGTGGTATCATCGATGCGGATCTTATTTAGTCCTTTGTTGGTGCCCACCCACAGGTTATTATCTTCCAAAAAAAGCGTGCGGCAGATGTTACCGGCCAGGCCCTGTTCCTGTTTAATATGGGCTATTATTTTTTCGTTCCTGAAGGCAACAAGACCGCCGCCAAAGGTAGCCACCCAAAGTACATTATTAGTATCGCGGGTAATTGCGGCTATA
>JAJKIL010000165.1 GCA_021154515.1 Niastella sp.
ATTAAAGGCGGCCACGCTTCTGTCCGAACCCGCCACATATTCGCCTCTTTGTGTAAGCACAATAGTAGGACGATAGTAATAATCAATAAGCCGGGAGGCTACAATGCCTACCACGCCTTTGTGCCAGTGTGATTGAAAAACAACGGTTGATTTGCGGGTTTGCCATACGCCGTCATTTTCAATAATGGCCAGGGCTTCTTCGGTAATATTTTTATCAGCTTCCTTGCGTTCGGTATTGTCTAAATGTAACTGTTCGGCATAGTGCTTGGCTTCAAGCGGCGTGCTGGCAATAAACATTTGCACGGCTTTGCGGGCATCGTCCATACGACCGGCTGCATTTACCCGCGGCGCGATCATAAACACCAGGCTGTTTATAAATAATTCCTTTTGCACACCGCTTAGTTCCTTTAAAGCCAGGATGCCATAATTAGGATCTTCATTGGCCTTTTTTAAACCATAAAATGCGAGCACCCGGTTCTCACCTGTCATGGGCACAATATCAGCAGCAATGGCGGTAGCTACCAGGTCGAGGTATTCCACTGGCGCCGACTCATCGAGCTGCAGGTGCCTGGCCAGGGCCGAGATCAATTTAAAGCCCACCCCGCAGCCGCATAATTCTTTATACGGGTATTTGCAATCTTTTTGCTTGGGGTTTAAAATGGCTACAGCCGGGGGCAGGATGTCATCGGGCATGTGGTGATCGCACACAATGAAATCGATGCCGTTTTCGCGGGCATATTGAATAAGCTCCACTGATTTTATTCCACAGTCGAGCGAAATGATAAGCGTAAATCCGTTTTCGATGGCAAAGTCGATTCCTTTCTTTGATACGCCATATCCTTCACGATAGCGGTGGGGGATATAGAAGTCGATTTTGTCGCTTTTATACACTTTTTGCAGAAAGCGAAACATGCAGGAAACGGCGGTTGTGCCATCCACATCATAGTCGCCGAAAACAAGTATTTTTTCCTGCTGGTCAAAGGCCGTACTTATGCGGGAAACTGCTTTATCCATATCCTTCATCAGGTAAGGATCGTGCAGGTCGGAAAGCTGGGGGCGAAAAAACTGCTTTGCTTTATCGAAATCATGCATGTATCGCTGGGCGAGTATTTTACAAAGAACAGGGTGTATTTTAAGGCTGGCATACAATTGCTGCACTTTATCATCATCTGCCGTTAGTATGTTCCATCTCTTTTGTAGCATAAAAAAAATCCCAGGTTTCAAGTCGCAAGGGCTTGTGCCTTGAGCCTTGTTATCTTGTGCCTTAATATTTTCTGTCTGTAGTATACCGTACCAGTTCTTCGAGGCCGTTACGTATTTCTACGTTATCAAATTCATGTAAAACGGCCAGCGCTTCATCCCTGAAGCTAACCATTTTTTTCTCAGTATAACTAATGCCGCCGGTTTGTTTCACTATGTTAATGACCTCCTGTACCTTCTGGGGGTCTTTATTTTGATTTTTGATAATATATATTAGTTTCCGGCGGGTAGCGGCGTCAGTATTTTGTAAAGTATAGATCAGCGGCAGGGTGAGTTTCTTTTCGCGGATATCGTTACCGGTAGGTTTTCCCACAGCTTCGTTGCCGTAATCGAACAGATCGTCTTTTATCTGGAAAGCCATGCCTACCTTTTCACCAAACAGTCGCATTTTTTCAGTGATAACTTCGTCCTGGGTGGTGCTCCAGGCGCCGGAAGCGCAGGCGGAGGCCAGCAGGGAAGCGGTTTTTCCTTTTATGATCTCGAAATAGGTATCTTCTTCAAAGTTGAGGGTGCGCGATTTCTCCATTTGCAGCAATTCGCCCTCACTCATGGCACGTATGGCGTTTGATAATAATTTCAAAATACGGTAATCGTCGTGGTCGAGGGAAAGCAGCATACCTTTGGCCAGCAGATAGTCGCCAACCAAAACCGATACCTTGCTTTTCCACAAAGCATATGTAGAGAAAAATCCCCTACGTTCCAGGGATTCATCCACCACATCATCATGTACCAGGGTAGCCGAATGTAGTAATTCTACTAGCGAAGCGGCACGGTAAGTAGTATCGTTAACGGGCCCGCATAACTTGGCAGAAAGCAGTACAAACATGGGGCGTAATTGCTTACCTTTCCGGTTCACAATAAACCTCATAATCCTGTTCAGAAGCGGCACCTGGCTCTTTACAGCTTCATGGAATTGTTTATCAAATTCGGGTAATTCTTCTCGTAATATTGCTAGTGATAATTTCATGCGGAATATAAGAGGAGCAAATTACTATTTATTAATGTATAACGTAAGAGGCATTTAATTTGCTCTGTTATGGTCTTACTGTGTGAAAAACAGCAAGATAATGCACATTGTGTTGGGGAAAAAAATTTGGTAGTTAGCTGTCAATTAATATTTTTGCACAGATTCTGAGTTCTGGTTACTTAATCCTTCACATAAAATTTAGTTATGGCAAGCAAAAAGTACGTTAGTATTCTAAGCTTAACGTTCCTGTTGGCATCTGCTGCCTCCCACGCACAGTTGGGTGGTACGTACGATGTACAGGACTCTTCTGTTATACCTTCTAAGAGGCTCCCTCAGCACACCGAGTTTATGGCAAACAATTACCCCTACCCGGCCAAACCCCGTAACCAATGGGAAATTGGCTTACAGGCAGGTGCAGTTGGCATTTCGGGTGATGTTCGTAATCGTTTCCCTGGTATCGGGGGGGCATTACATGTTCGTAAAGCGCTGGGTTATGTGTTCTCTTTACGGGGACAAGTGGGTGTTTATACTACTAAAGGTCTGAACTTCCAGCCTTCTACAGATTATTCAAGAAACTCAGCATGGACTTCAGCTGGTTATACAGGAGCCCCAGTGTTCTACAACTACAAAACAAATATTTACGACCTGAGCTTACAGGGCGTAATAACATTGACAAACATCCGTTTTCATAAATCAAAAAGCAACTTCAACCTATACGCATTTGGCGGTATTGGTGGTATGATCTATGATACGAAGATCGATGCCAAGGATGGCAACGGCAATGCGTATGATTTCACAAATATTATAAATACTTACCAGGGTAATGGGTTCCAATATAAAGACAGAAAGAAGATCAAAAAAGATCTGAAGAGCCTTCTGGATGGTAAATATGAAACAACAGGTCAAATAGATCCAGGTCAACCTAAATTGTTCAAAAAGCCTTTCCGCCCCATCTTTGTAGTTGGTGCAGGTGCTCAATTCAAACTGAACAAGAAATTCAGCCTGGCTTTGGAAGACAAGCTGACTGTTCCTAAAACTGACCTGTTAGACGGTAACCAATGGCAGGAAAATGGCCCAGGTAATGCTACAGCTCAAACAAGAGACTACGATACTTATAACTTCCTGTCTTTAGGTATTAACATGGCAATCGGTAACAAAGCTGTTGAACCTTTATGGTGGCTGAATCCTTTGGATTACGCTTACAACGAGGTTAACAAACCCCGCCATATGAAGCTCCCCAAACCAGTATTGGATGATGCTGATGGCGATGGCGTTACTGACCAATTCGACCAGGAACCAAACACGCCTGCCGGTGCTCCTGTTGACACTCATGGTGTTAGCCGCGATACTGATGGTGATGGTGTTCCTGATTACAAAGACAAGGAACTGGTTACACCAACACAATGTCAACCTGTTGACGCTGATGGTGTAGGTAAATGTCCTCCTCCTGCATGCTGCGATTCTCTTCAAAAATTGATTGAAGAAGGTGGCCTGCACAAATGCAAGATCGGTAACTTACCAAGCGTTACCTTCAAAGCAAAATCAATCACATTAAGCAACGACGCTAAAGCTTTACTGGCTTCAGCTGCTTCACAAATCAAGAATAATCCTGATTGTAAGATAGCAGTGATCGGATATTGCTCTTCAAGCAAATCTGAACAACAGTTAAGCTGGGATCGCGTGAATGCCGTTATCAGCTACATGGTTGATAAAGAAGGCATTAGCCAAGACCGTTTCATCTTCAAATATGGTGAAGCCGGTGGCGATTGCAACACTGTAGACCTGCAAGACGGAACTGGTCAGGAAGGTCCTACCACAGTGCCTGCTCCGCACCCGAACTTGCGTCGCGGCAGATAATAAAAAGTACTTTAGCTTAAATTGCTTTTAACTAATAGTATAACCCCGACGATTCCGTCGGGGTTTTTTTATATTTATCTTAACGGGTTGTTTTTGGGTTACAACTCCTTTCCATACATATTTGCAGGAAAAGCTTAACTTTGCCCACCTTTATGCGTTCAGCCTTAATAATTGCAATAATAGCCCTAAGCGTTGTGTCCTGCTCCAAGTTCTCCCGGGTGCAGAAGAGTACCGACTATGATTACAAATTGCGCATGGCAGAAAAATACTATGTAGCCAAAAAGTATAACTATGCCTCCCAATTGTATGAAGAACTCTTTCCCATAATGAAAGGACAGCCGCAGTTTGAAGACTTATTTTATAAATATGCCTACTGCTCTTATTATTTGCACGACTGGCTTCAGGCTGAAAACCTGTTCAAACAGTTTGTAGAGGTGTTCCCCACCAGTGCAAAGGCAGAGGAAATGGAATATATGCGGGCTTATACTTATTTCCGGCAGTCGCCCAAAGCCGAGCTCGATCAAACCAATACCCAGAAAACAATTGGCTTGATGCAGACGTTTATTAATACGCATCCGAATTCGCCCAAGAATAAAGAGGCATCTGATATCATGGATAAATGCCGGGTAAAGCTGGAGGAAAAGGAAGTGGGAGGCGCCCTGTTATATTATAATATGGGCCATTACCGGGCAGCAGCGATCGCTTACAGCAGCTTAATGAACGATTTTCCTGATTCGCAAAAAGGCGATACATATAAATTACAGATTATCAAGTCATACTATTTATTTGCAATGAATAGTATAGAAGAAAAGAAACTTGCCCGTTTTGAACAGGTGGTTTCGGAATGCCATGATTTTATGGACCGTTTCCCCGAAAGCACATTGAAAAAGGAAGTAGAGAATTACGAGACATTATCAAAAAACAACATTAAAGCCACCAATAATGAGCAAATTACGAAGACAAATTAGCGCCAACACCGCTAATACCGCCGAAACAAAGGATTTGAATGCCATTAAAGCTAAAACCGGCAATATGTACGAGTCAATTGCCATTATTGCCAAAAGGGCTAACCAGATCAATATCTCTTTGAAAGAGGAATTACATAACAAACTGGAAGAGTTCGCCAGCCATACCGATAGCCTGGAAGAGATCCATGAGAACAAAGAGCAGATCGAGATCTCCAGAGCGTATGAGCGCATGCCTAACCCGGCGTTACTGGCTACCCAGGAGTTTTTCGATGATAAGATCTATTATCGTAAGAATGAAGACGACCTGTTTAGTTAATATATAACGGTAAAAAATGTATGGAAAGCGTCCCGATGTATCGGGATGCTTTTTTAGTTTTATAGTGGTTGGCTGACTGTTGTGGGTATGTTATTGTTGATAAACCGGTTACCCGGGTGACCACTTTGTTTAACCCAAATGACCTAATTTTAACCAATTATGTTCCAGGACAAAAAGATATTACTGGCTGTTACGGGAAGTATTGCTGCATATAAATCAATTTTACTGGTTCGCCTGCTGGTAAAGGCCGGAGCCGAGGTAAAAGTGGTATTAACGCCTGCAGCAAAAGAATTTGTAACGCCGCTTACCCTGGCAACATTATCAAAAAATGCGGTCATTAGTGAACTGGCCAATAACGACTCCTGGAGCAACCATGTAATGCTGGGCCGCTGGGCCGATGTGATGGTGGTAGCCCCATTGAGTGTAAATACCCTGGCAAAAATGGCCAATGGCATGTGTGATAATATGTTACTGGCTACCTGGTTATCAGCTACCTGCCCCGTAGTGGTGGCTCCTGCTATGGATGAAGATATGTGGCACCACCCGGCTACCCAGGCTAATCTGCAAAAGCTGCAGTTATATGGCAATCGCATTATTCCCGTTGAAAAAGGAGAACTGGCCAGTGGCCTGCATGGCGATGGCCGGATGGCCGAACCGGAAGCCATTCTGAAATATCTCGAAAACAACATATTTAGTAAAAAAGACTTAGCTGGAAAAAAGGCGCTGGTAACAGCAGGACCTACCTATGAACCTATTGATCCCGTTCGGTTTATAGGCAATCATTCCTCCGGCAAAATGGGCGTGGCCATTGCAGAAGAGCTGGCCGGCCGGGGCGCCGAAGTACACCTGGTATTGGGCCCTTCTTCCGTTAAAACCACTTTCCCCGGTATATATGTTCATAAAGTGCAAACCGCCGGTGAAATGTATGATACCTGCATGGCCGAATTTCCCACTGCCGATATAGCAGTGATGAGTGCTGCCGTGGCAGACTATACCCCTATAGAAATAGCGCCGGAGAAGATCAAAAAAACAAGCAGTACCCTGGTTATTGAACTCACCAAAACAAAGGATATTTTAAAAAGTCTGGGGCAGCTGAAACGCAATGGACAATTGCTGGCGGGTTTTGCCCTGGAAACAGCCAATGAACGCCAGTATGCTTTGGATAAACTGACTTCCAAAAACGCCGATCTTATAGTGCTGAATTCCCTGAACGATGAGGGCGCCGGTTTTGGCTATGATACCAACAAGGTTACTATTTTTGAAAAAGGCGGTAATGAGATCGCGTACGACCGCAAACCCAAACAACAAGTAGCTAAAGATATCGTTGATAGAATCGTAAACATGCTATATGTGTAGAAAGATCGTATGGATATTTTTTATGATGGTAATGGCGCCGGTATTGTTATCAGCCCAGGAGTTGAAGGCCCGTATTACCATCGATACCCGCGCGTTGAGTACACCAGCCGATAAAAAAGCCTTCCAGACCTGCCAGGCGGCGCTCAATAATTTTTTGAACAACCGCAAATGGACGAAAGAAACCTGGCAGCCCAATGAAAAGATCGTATGTAATTTTCTACTGCGTATTACTGAGGCACAAGGTGGTAATTTGTATAAAGCCGCCCTTACGGTGCAGGCTGCCCGACCTATATACAATACCAACTACGAGTGCCCCCTCATCAATTTCATGGATGAGAATGTGATCTTTAAATATGTAGAGTACCAGTCAATTGAGTTCAATGAAAACCGGGTTTCCGGTTCAGACCCCATTGTTGGGAACCTCAGCGCTATACTGGCTTATTATGCCTATGTGATCTTAGGACTGGATTTTGATTCTTTCGCATTGCGGGGTGGTGATCCCTATTTCCAGAAAGCCATGAATATTGTGAACAATGCACCGGAGGGCCGTGATATTTCGGGCTGGAAGGCATTTGATGGATTGCGTAACCGGTACTGGTTAACAGAGAACCTTACCAATAACCGGTACAACCTGATGCACGATGCCTTTTACAGCTATTACCGCCTGGGAATGGATTATATGTATGAAAATGAAACAGAAGGTCGCAGCGCCATATTAAATTCCCTGAGCCTGGTAAATACCATGAACAACGATATTCCCAATACAATGATCGTACAGTTCTTCTTTCAGGGCAAGTCGCAGGAATTAATCAGGATCTTTAAAAAGGGCACGCCTGAAGACAAACAAAAAGCAAGGGAAATTTTACAAAAGATAGATATCTCCAACTCCAATTTGTATAAACAGGAATTAAAATGAACCGGCTATTACTGGTATGTTTGAGCGCTATAGTGTGGTGTATGGTAAGTTGTACTGATAAAGACAAGATACCCAAAGGTGTATTGGGAAAGGAAAAGATGCAGAAGGTGTTAATGGATATGATAGAGGCCGAGCGGTTCAGGGATGGCTTTATTGTGTACGATTCTTCCAAAGACCAGAAAACGGAAACTTTTAAATTGTACGCGCAGGTTTTTGAATTAAATAAGATCTCCAAAGACGAATTTATAAAGAGTTATAAATTTTATATGAGCCGCCCCGATATTGCGCGGGAAATATTCGACTCGTTATCAAGCCAGGCTGCCAAGCTCCGCGAAAATCTGAATAAGCCAGTACCGTTGGATACGGCGGCCAAATCAAAGGCATTTACTGATAGTGTAAAAGCAAAAACAGCTGATAGCGCAAAAGTAAAAGCTGCCGATAGTGCAAAAAAAATAACTCCACCACCACCCGCGGCGGCACATATAACGCCACTGCCCGGGGCATTACAACCTGCAGGATCTGTTTCGCCAGAAAACCTGGCCAAAAGGCGGGCAGCGTTTAGAAGATTTAAATTCAGGGATACCCTGTTGAAATTAAACACCAAATCCAGGCCATAAATTCTACGGCTTGTTTTGGCTGCATGCGGTAGTTCCTTATTTTTATCAATAAATTGCTTGCTATGCAAAAAGTTGTTGCCAATGCGGATGCCGCCATTGCCGACATTCAGGATAATGCTACCATTATGCTGGGTGGATTTGGTTTATGCGGCATTCCTGAAAATTCTATTGCTGCGCTTGTACGCAAAGGCGTGAAGCACCTCACCTGTATCTCCAACAATGCCGGGGTCGATGATTTTGGATTAGGCTTACTGCTCAAGACCCGCCAGATAAAAAAAATGATGAGCTCCTACGTAGGCGAGAATGCCGAGTTTGAACTGCAGTTATTAAGCGGTGAACTGGAAGTGGATCTGATACCCCAGGGAACACTGGCTACCCGCATACAAATGGCCGGTATGGGCATTCCTGCATTTTATACACCGGCAGGGTATGGCACCGAAATAGCAGCTGGCAAGGAAGTGCGTGAGTTCAATAACAAAATGTATTTGATGGAATACGCGCTGCATTCCGATTTTTCCATTGTAAAAGCCTGGAAGGGCGATCGCTATGGGAACCTGGTTTTCCGCAAAACCACCCGCAATTTCTCCACCTCTATCGCCAAAGCAGGCAACATTACCATTGCAGAAGTAGAACATCTGGTTGAACCCGGGGAACTGGATCCTGATCACATTCATGTGGCGGGCATTTATGTGCACCGCATTTTTCAGGGCGCTGATTATGAAAAGAGAATTGAAAGAAAAACAGTTCAGATCAACCACAAACAATAACTACAATGGCTTTAGATAAATACGGTATTGCAAAACGGATTGCTCAGGAGTTAAAAGATGGCATGTATGTGAACCTGGGTATTGGCATTCCAACCCTGGTTTCCAATTATATTCCAGCTGGCATTGAGATCATGCTGCAGTCAGAGAATGGCATCCTGGGCATGGGCCCTTATCCCGTTGAATCGGATATAGATGCCGACCTCATTAATGCCGGTAAAGAAACGGTAACGGTGATCCCCGGAGGCGCTTTCTTTGACAGCGCTGAAAGCTTTGGCATGATCAGGGCGGGTAAGGTTGACCTGACCGTACTGGGCGCCATGGAGGTTTCAGAGAACGGTGATATTGCCAACTGGAAGATACCGGGCAAAATGGTAAAAGGCATGGGCGGCGCCATGGACCTGGTAGCCAGCGCCAAAAATATCATTGTGGCCATGATGCATACCAACCCCAAAGGCGAATCGAAAGTATTGCCCGCTTGCACTTTACCGTTAACCGGAGTAAAATGCGTGAAACGCATAGTAAGCGACTTGGCCGTGCTCGATGTATTGCCCCAGGGTGGGTTTAAACTGATTGAACGTGCCCCCGGCGTAACGGTTGATGAGATCCGCAATAAAACATTGGGTAAGCTGGTAATTGAAGGCGATATTCCGGAAATGACCCTCTAATATTTAATGGTTCGCCGGTTAACAGGCTTGGGAAATAACGGCGGGGGTGGTTGAATGTCGAAGTCGTTTTTATTATTGTCATTCTTTTTACCGGCAACCGAAGCGGCTACAATAAAGAACACCATTCGCAACATATCGGCCAGCGTTATAATAATACTTTTCTCCTGTTGTATTTGTTGCGGCAGATTGGGGTGACTGCCTGCAATAGCTTCCATCAATACTACCATTCCATTATAGCACAACAGGCCACCCGCAATCCAGAACGCCGGTTCGTTGGCGAGAAAAATATGCCGGTTGTTGATGAGTTGTAATAAGATAACAACAGCCAGCACGGTCAATAGGCCGGCCTGTATTATGGTCAGTACATCCGTATAAGCCGAAAGGCCTTTTAATGCGTAAATAGTAATAGTTACAGACAGAAACGATACCAGCACCATTTTCAGGATGTCTTTTCCCTGGGCGGAGATCATCAGTAAATTGAACAGGTAATATACAAGCGTGAATTCAACGAGTTTAAAGACGATGGGAAGAGTGGGGAGTCCGGGTTGAATGAAAAAAAGCGCGAGATACTGGCAGATTACGAAAAGGCAAAGGACTTTCAGGACGTTAAGAACAGCGGAAGCCGCTACTTTACGAATAAAGAGTATGCACACGGGCAGTAACGACAATAGCATTACTACCAGCGACAGGGCAATAAATATACTTCCACCGGTTTCTACCATGGTCTAAGAGTTCAGGGCCAAACCGGTTCTTCATAGGGGGCTGTATTGTTTTTAACGCTGAATATAAGGGTATCAACATAGTGCCGGCTTTATGTTATTTGTCAAAAATTGCCGGGAGTTTAATCAATCAGGTTATTCTTAACTGCAAAAAATACAAGGCCAGCCGTGTTTTTAGCTCCAAAGCGTTCCATCAACCTGTCTTTGATAGCTTCTACAGTACGCGGACTCACCTCTAATTTTTGTGCAATTTCATGGGCGGTAAACTCCATGCAAATATATTTTATCACATCCCGCTCGCGGTCGCTGAGGGTGATTTCGCTGTTTAGGCTGGGCACCACTTTAACCCGGGCGTGTGATTTTTTTAAAAGTATCCTGTTTACAAAGTTATTCAGGTAATACCCTTTGCTCATTACCTCCATGATCGCCTTCTTGATCTCGGAAGGGTCGGCGCTTTTGAGCAGGTATCCGTTAGCGCCAATTTCCATCATATGGCTCACAAATCGCTCATCTTCATACATCGTTAGCGCAATTACATGGATGTTAGGATATTGGCGGGCAATTACTTTCGTTGTTTCGATGCCATCTTTCAGGGGCATGCGCAGGTCCATTAAAATTACATCAGGCTGCTCAGGGGCTGCTGGTAAATTATCCAACAGTTCCTGGCCGTTTTCTGCTTCAAGTACGAATTTTATGTTTGTATAAGGCCTTAACGACAAAATAACCCCTTTACGGAATATCTTGTGGTCATCAGCAATAGCCACTTTAATAGGTCCCATCATTGTATGATATTGGCAAAACTAAATTACTAAAAATTTTAAGTGTTTAGGTTTTCAGGGGTATGGGTTTTACGTTAGTATAAACACTTATTCCGCGCTGCATCTTAAGATAGTAGTAGCCCTTATCAAAATATGAACCAATATTTTATAATTGTGGTGCTACCGGTTCTTCCTCCAACCGGGGAATTTCGATAGTAACCTTATAGTATGTTTGCGAAATGTCTTTTTCGAAATATATACGTCCGTGCAACAGCTTCAACCTGCTCTGAATGTTTTTTAGGCCCAAACCCACATTACTTTTATTCAGTTTATCAAAATCGGCCTGGGTAATACCGCGGCCATCGTGATGAAGGCGAATATACAATTTATTACCACTCAGGTTCTGGGTTAGATGAATAAAACTGGCATTACTGTGTTTCAGAATATTATTCACCAATTCCTGTATAACCCTGAAAATTATCAATTCCTGGTCAGCGTGCAGGCGTTCGCGGTAATCGTGAAAACGGCAGCTGGCGTTCATGCTGCCCGAGCCGCTGATCTTCTGGAACAAGTCGTTCACCGCCGATTCCAACCCAAAGTTTTTAAGGGTGGGGGGCATCAGGCTGTGTGAAATATTACGGATCAGCTGAATGGTATCGTCAATGATCTGCTTGGCGTTATAAATGCTTTGCAGCTGGGTGGTTTTATCGAGGTTCACCAGGTTCTCGTTCAGGTATAAACGAGCGGTGGCCAACAGGGGACCGGCATCGTCGTGTAAATCGGCAGCAATGCGTTGCCGCTCCTCTTCCTGTAAACGGATGGAGGCATTCAACAGCATTTTCTGTTGCTCCTGCTCCATGTATTGCAATTGCATTTGGTAACGGATAACCTTACGTTGATGGAAAATAATGAAAACGATGAGGCCAATGGTAAGAACCAGCATGCCAATGGTGCCAAAGTACAGTACCATGGGAAACTGGCCGGTGCCATGCGTGACCTGCAGCAAGATCATTAGTATGTGAGAAGCGGGGTTTATAATGGGTTATAGGGGTTTTTAAAAAAATTATCATATGAGGACAGGCTACTGCTGTTTTTGTCCTTTGCTTCTCTCAGCGAAAAAGCAATGCTAAAGAAAAGATTTTTTATGGTATTGAATATGAACGTGATGAACCAAAATTTACCGATGTCTCTGCTATCTATCTCATCTACGAATGTATAGATGAAGAAAGAACCCGCCAGGTAAACCAGAAAGCCCAGTATTACCCAGAACATGGAGGTATTATATATAAACAGCACCCTGGGTTTGTTTATTTGCTCGAATAAATAATACAGGGAAAATGTAAAGATCAGAATTGATTCGCAAGCTACTGGCACTGAATCAAAAAAGTTCCACTTTGTGGTGAAAAAGTAATAACAGATAAATATAATAAACAATGTTGAGACAGTAGCTATCACTTTTTTGAACATCCTGCCTTCTATAATGAGCCAGATAAAATAACTGAAGAGGAAAAACTCAACCAGCGTATAGGTGCTCAGGAAGAGCTTGGCAGACAGGTTTAAAAGTATTATATCATTTAGGAATGAGTACAATGAGTAAATAAAGATTACCCATAATTCCTTCCTTTTGGTGTGCCTTAAAAAGGCAAGAAAGAGAATTACGGGTAATAGCGAAGAATATAAGCTGATATGTAAGAAAAAACTCTCTATACCAAGGCGCTTTACCTCAAATATAGAGATTCAGGTTTATTTAATCAACAATAAACCATCCATCATCCCCGAAAATATCGTCGCCGGAAGGAGAGGGGATACTTCTGTCAGCAACAATGCCTTTTTGTTTCTGAAGTTGAGCGTCTTCAGTCACTACAGTGTAGTTAATAAGTTGTTTGCCACTTTGATCGAGGCCTACGTAAACCAGGGTTTTTTGTCCCAATTCGTTGATAGCGTTGTGGAACTGGATGCCGGCGCAACCAGGTTGAGCCAGGATCTGGTTCAGGATCTCCTTGCCGATAATATAACCTTGTACATCATTCGGATGAGCCTTGCGGTAGTTGGTTACCAGTTCAGCGCCTAATTCATGGGTAATTTCTTCACCAATAGTAGCAATGTTACGTTTAGTGAGGAGTTCAGTCTGCATCATAGTAGTAAGTTTTTAGAGGTTGTAAAAAGTGGTTCCGGATGTTAAGAAACCTCCAAAAAAAAAGATATACAACGGGTTGCGAGCACCCATAAATGCTGTAATTTTGCTTGAAATGCTCTATGGGCCTGCGTTTTGAGGGGATTTTCTAAGAAGTATTACGATATAAAATGGGGGAAATTTTCTCGTAATATACCGTATATTTACTATTGTTAAAACTCGTATAACCTACATTCGTGAGATGGTTATTCACACATGTGAATAAGTGTAATTGCTTAAGTATCGTAGGATTAGTGCTTAAGCAACGTGTTGGATTTTAAAAACGGGGCAACGCAAAGAGCAGCTCTTACAGTAAAAGTTTCCTTTTCTTATTTATCGGCTGACTGATTGCAATACAACTGATTTTAAAAACAGGTATCAATTGAACTATGTTTTCGAAAGGGTATGACTTTGTATTGAACAGGATGAGGTAATTGCCTGAAAGCAGAATGGTTAAAACAAAACAGAAGAAGTTGACCGATATTGGATTTGACAGGCGGCATTCATAAGATCGTTGGAAATACTTTTAGGACGGTAATCGTGATATTGGATGTTTTAAGGTTGCCATTCCTTATCAATCAACTTCCGAAACAAAAGTAATCGGCCACCTGCCTGTTCGCAATAGCGGAAACGCTCTATTTTAACAATTCGGGAATTACCGGTAAATACGTAAAAGCTTCGCATATAAACTGGTACTATTTCGATTGATCCTGGTAAACTAACGTTTACAATGTGAGTGAAATCGTTTTTTTATGCGATATTGCCCAAGGTTAGGGCCCCGGACGGTATGAAAACAAACCATTAAGGGGTTAAAACGGTAGGGTATATTTTACCAGAAAAGGAACAACTTATAACCCATTAATAAGCCAACCTTACCCATTATGAGCACTGAACTGGTTATTAAAGTAGCACTTGCCGACGATCATAAAATATTTCGCGACGGCATTAAAATGGCTCTGAAAGGAAAAGAGTACCTGAAGATTCTTTGGGAAGCCGAAGATGGTAGAGATCTGATGCACAAAATGCAGATCAAAAAACCAGATGTTTTACTGATGGATATTCGTATGCCCGAGGTAGATGGGGTGAATGCGATTGGGATACTACGTAAGGAATACAGCGATGTAAAGATCGTTGTACTTACCATGTACGACGAACAGGAAATGATCACCAAGATGATGGAAATGGGCGCCAACGCTTACCTCACAAAAACCTCCGACCCTGAAGAGATCTATCAGGCCATACTCACTTGCATGAATGATGATTTTTACTTTAATGACCTTGTAAACAAAGCGGTACTGTCGAAATTGCAAACCAAAAAACAGGTACGGCAGTTTTACCCCAATCCCATCAAATTCTCCGAAAAAGAAATCAAGATACTGAAGTTGCTGGCGGCAGATAAAACCACTGAAGAAATTTCAAAAGAAGTGTTCCTGAGCCCCCGCACTATTGAGACCATTCGCCAGAACATGAAATCGAAAGTAGGCGCCAAAACCATTGCCGGCCTTATCATGTACGGTATGCGCAACAAACTCATTGATTAATATTGCCCATTCGATATTTTCAGAAGCTTACCAGCCCATACCGGGGGCATACATTACCAACCCACGCTGCTTTTACTTATTTTCATTTTCTAAAATCTGTTCGGTATGAAGAAAAAAATAGTGCTCGTGCTGGTTGCATTGCTGATCGTTATCCAGTTTATTCGCCCCACCCGTAACCAGTCAGCAGCCGTTTCGCCCAACGACATCAGTCAGCATTATACCGTGCCCGATACGGTGGCCCATATTTTACAACGCGCCTGTAACGATTGTCATAGTAACAACACCCGCTATCCCTGGTATACAAATATTCAACCGGTGGGTTGGTGGATGCAGCATCACGTGAATGAAGGAAAAGAAGAACTGAATTTTTCTGAGTTTGCCGCCTATACAGCAAAACGGCAGAACCATAAAATGGAAGAAGTAGGAGAGCAAATTGAGAAAGGAGAAATGCCGCTGAACAGCTATCTGTGGATACATAAAGACGCCAGTTTAACGGTGCAGGAAAAAGCAATTCTTATTTCATGGACAAAGGACCTGCGCAACAAGATTGCCGAAAAAGGACCGCTATAAATAGAAATGCTTAGCCATTATATTTTCACCAATTTTATCTGATGGCGCACGCTGTATTTTGAAATACCTTGCACCGGATTCTAATTAATAATTCTGATTCGTATGCAGGCGCCGGTTTCGTATAAATTATTAGGTCAACAACTTTGGTTATCAGCACACAGGAGTGTTTTTTGGGAAGAAGAGAAGGCCCTTATTCTTTCAGACCTTCACTTTGGCAAGACCGGGCATTTTCGCAAATCGGGTATTGCCGTACCCCAGGCGGTATATAAAGAAGACCTGCAACGGCTGGTGCACCTGATACAATATTTTCAACCCCGGCAAATAATAGCAGTTGGCGATCTTTTTCACAGCCATCAGAATAAAGAACTGGAGCTGTTTCAAAGGTGGCGGCACGATTTTCCTGATCTTCCGGTTCACCTGGTAAAAGGCAACCACGATATTCTGCACGAAAGCTGGTATAAGCAATGTAATATTCAGGTTACCGACGAGGAATTACAGCTCGGGGCTTTCCGGTTCCGGCACGACCTGGATAATGTATCCCCCCATGATACCGACTACTTTTTCTCGGGCCATATTCATCCCGGTATTCGATTACGGGGCGCTGCCAAACAATCACTAAGCTTTCCTTGTTTTTACTTTGCCAAAGCATTTTGCGTGTTGCCCGCATTCAGCCGGTTTACCGGTATTGCGATTGTGAGGCCGGAAGATGAAGAAAATGTATTTGCCATCGTAAACGACAATATTGTACAGTTGCAATGAGCCCCACATCGCCCTTACTGAAAATAGCATATGATCCCATTTATGCGCATCCGTTGCCGGAGGGGCACCGGTTTCCCATGCTTAAATATGAATTGATACCCGAACAATTGTTATACGAAGGCACTATAACGCCCAATAACTTATTTGCACCGGAGGTTTGTGATGATGAGATTGTATTATGGACGCACGATGCGGAGTATGTACATAAACTGCAGCAACAAACTTTATCGGCCCGCGAACAACGGCATATTGGTTTTCCACAATCGCCCCGGTTAACCCGGCGGGAATTTGTGATTACCCAGGGCACCATTGATTGTTGTCGCCATGCGTTTGAACATGGCGTAGCGTTGAATGTGGCCGGGGGCACACATCATGCATTTGCCGCCAGGGGAGAGGGCTTTTGCCTGTTGAACGATTTCGGCGTGGCTGCCAATTACCTGCTTAAAAAAGAGTTGGCGCGCAAGATCATTATTATAGATCTTGAT
Organism: Niastella sp.; assembly: GCA_021154515.1. Taxonomy (GTDB): domain Bacteria; phylum Bacteroidota; class Bacteroidia; order Chitinophagales; family Chitinophagaceae; genus Niastella. The sequence goes on from JAJKIL010000165.1 coordinate 16,695, forward strand.
GTGCACCAGGGCAATGGCACGGCCAGTATCTTTGAACATGAACCCCGCGTATTCACCTTCAGTATGCATGGCGCACATAATTATCCTTTTCATAAAGAAAAAAGCGATCTCGATATTGCGCTGAACGATGGTACCGAAGATAAGCTGTATGTAAGCCTGCTGCAAAGCAACCTGTTTACCCTGCTCGATCAATTAAAACCTGATTTTGCTTTTTACTTATCAGGCGTGGATATTTTATCGACAGATAAGTTTGGCAAACTGAAAATAAGTATGGAAGGTTGCCGCCGCCGCGATGAACTGGTGTTCTCGCAATTGAAACAGCATGGCATTCCCTGCGTAGTAGCCATGGGCGGCGGTTATTCCCCCGATATAAAAACCATTGTGGACGCGCATTGCAATACGTTCAGGGTGGCTAAAGACATCTATGAATTGTAGTTTGCTTTGAGTTATTGCCGATTGCGGACTGCCGATTGCCGGCTACCGCTTCTTCCTTCTAACTGTTGATAGTTTAAAAAATAGATAAACCTAACTGTAAACTCATTGCCATGCGGGGTGTTGAACAACTGGCGGGCATTAGTAGTGTAATATTTATAAGTATTGGAGCTGAGGGTATACTCATAATCTTTTCCCAGCCAGTTCTTCCAGCCAATTATTAACCGGCTGCCTAAACGAAAATCCCAGGTATAAAAAACATCCAGGTTAAAAGCATTGTAATTGATATTGTAATCGCGGGGCACCAGATCGTACCGGGCTGTCCAATACCCATCTTCCTGAATGTTGAACAGGTTGGTGTTTTGTAACCGGCTCCAGTAATGACGGGCTCTGAAGGTAAGGTTCATGCGCGAGGTGAAATTATACACGCCACTGAACACACCAGTAACATCGGCATATGTACGCCGTGCCAGGATGGGCGCCTGGGTTAGCGGATCGCGAACAAATGCATAGCCATACTGTCCATTATCGTATTGACGTTTGTAACTCATTTCCAGTATAAGCTTGTCGCTGAACCGGTAGCTCACGGCTACCTGAAGGCCGTAATAAGGATCATTCGGCAGCGGGCCTTCTGCACCACCAATAAGCCAGCTTACAATTAATGGTTTGCGATTATCGGTATTGCCTTCTATAAACAGGTTATAATAAGGCGCCCGTTTTAATGGTTGCCGGGGTGTTTGAAACAGGCTGGCAGGTGTTTGCATTTCAAAGAAGTCGGTATACCACCAGGGCGCAATATCGGCCGTAAGCGAAAGGCTCCAGAAGTTTTTAAATAACCAGGACGAAGCCGCTTCGAAAGATGTTTTCTGATAAGTAAATGGTTTGAACAGGTAATCGTGGTTCACCGCTATTCTATAGCTCTGGTTTAAAAAAGCAGGGGTTGCCTGGTAAATATTGTAACTGATGGCGCTGGTATTGGAAAAGGCATTGGGCGATAATTGAAAGCCCAGGTCGTTGGGATCGTATTGGGCGGTTCTTAATTCATTGGTGAAGGAGAACTGCAGGTTACCACTCACTTTACCGGCTTCCAGGTGATTGGCGAAGCCATCGTACCTGCCTGGGCCATTGCGCACAATGCTGTATCTTGGTTTAATCACCAGGCCATACCGGTTGGCCTTATCGTACAGGGCAACATCCAGTGCGGTTACGTTGGCGTCGCGTTCCTGCCCATTACGCAGCACATTGGTATTGGTAAAAGTGATGTAAGAACGGTTCTTTAATGCCTGGTCCAATACAATAATATTATAGTTGGTAAGCGGTTCAGTGATTACGGTAGAATCTATTCCGGTGCCAGGGTTACGCAGGGTGGCTTGTACGTTTTCGGTTACGGCATTAAAAATACCAATGCCCAGGTTGCCGGCCGTTCGGCCCGAAAACTTAACGGCATTATATAACCGGGTTACCGACGGGTTTTTTATCAGCTGGTAGCCATCTAATTTCCCGGAGTTGACTTTATCTTCAAGCGTGTCATATTTATCAGGGGTTTTGCCAATGCGGCGCGAATAAAAAATGCCGGCCTTATTGAACAGTTCGGTGCCTTCGGTAAAGAAGGGGCGGTTTTCCCTGAACCTTACTTCAAACGGACTGATATTATTGACCACATTATCAGAGACCACCTGGCCAAAGTCGGGGATAAGCGTAGCATCGAGGGTAAAACTTTCATTGATGCCATATTTTACATCCATGCCGCCGCTTTTAAGCGTTTCATTTTGTTGCGCGCTGTTGCTGTGCGGTGTTTGCCGGTAGCCGCCACTCACGTAAGGAGAAAAGCTCAGTCGTAAGGGTGGTACCAGTTTGTTCAACCCGGTAATATCGCCAAACTGGTTGGCAAAGCCGCTTACGGCGGGGTTTACTGGGTTCCAGAAAGAAGTTTCATTAAGGCGGCGGCTGAAGCGCATGAACTGTATGCCCCAGTCGGCGGCTGTTTTGCGGGAGAAGCGAATAGAAAAAAGCGGAATGCGCATTTCAACGGTCCAGCCATCGGGGCGAAACCCTACTTTGCTTTCCCATACGGCATCCCAGCTGGCATCGCCATACATGCCTTCATTACCGGTATAATTAGCGCTTACCCGGGCATCGGTTTGTACGTTGCGGGCGGTAACGAGAAATTGAAAAGCATTCTGCCGGTCTTTATAAGTATCGAGGAAAACAGAGAAGTAGTCAACGTTCGCCTTTTGCAAATTATCGCGTGGGGTATACTGGCGCCTGATGCCGGCCGGATCATCGTACAGGTAAGCGCCGATATAAATAGCATTGTTATCATACAAAACCCGCACGGCTGTTTTTACGGTAGCCGGTTTGCCATACACTGGCGTGTTGGTAATAAAGTCAATGGCTACCAGCGCGTTTTGCCAAACGGAATCATCTAATGACCCATCGATGCATGGCGCCTGGGCAACGGATATAGCCTGGGTTATTTTGGGTTGTGCGAACAACCGGGGATGAATAAAGAATAATAATATAACCACCAGGCATTTAAGCATAGATCGTTTTAACAGCGATGTGCGTCCGTATTGAATAAAGGAGACAGGTTAGCATGGTTACTGCTAGTCCTTAAAATAGGAAAGGGAAGTAGTACAAATTACGGGTGGGAATGTCTGGTTGCGCGTAGACAGGCCCCTTCAAATATTGCTACATATAAGAAATTCATGACAAATATAACTGAAATAATAGTTGCAAGAAAAGTTACCGGTTGCCGGTTACCAGTCACCGGTTACAGGTTACCCAGTTAAGTGATGCCGAAGAATAATAAGGAGTCTTGATCAAAGGCCCGGAAACCGGGGAGCGGCCTTGCCTCGCTGAACCTTCGCGACCGAATGCCGGCATAGCTTTAGCGAAGCAAGGCGCAGTAACCGGGAACAATTTGTTCGAAGTGTATTAACTGAATTGCTTACTAATTTATCTTCTTTTTAAGGTAACTCACCTGCTCCTGTAATGTATTTACTACATTGGCCAGTTGGTTTACATTCCAGTGCGGTTGTGCATTAGCCTTTCCAATGATCATCGTGGCCTTCCATACTTCAATTATGTCTTCGCCATTTACCTGGTAAGGCTGATAGGTAGGGTTATCGCTCACAAGGGTGTACTTATTCTTGGTGCGGTTGTTCTTCATCACTCTTTTGTACACAATGCCTTCGTTGCGCGATACAACTATATAGGTGAAGCTGTTCTTTACATCGTTGATGTCTTCCACCTTTTCGCCCACGATGATGGAACCGCTGGGGGTTGGCAACATAGAGTCACCCACAATTTCAAAGGCGCGGTATTGGCCGGGCGCCAGCATGGGAAGGGTGAAGGTGTTCAATTCATCAATAAATTCCGGGTCTGCATAACCAGCCAGGTAACCGGCGGCTGCTTTTACCGGTACAAACTGTATTTCATTAGTGCCGGCGCTTAGTTTTTGTGCGCGTCGTTTAGCCAGGTAATTGCCCCTGGTATCTGCCAGGTCTTTCAGCAATAACTCATCGAGGGTGAGTTTGAACAATTCACCAACCAGTTCCAGTACATCGATGCGGGGTTCTGCCCGCTCTTCTTCATAAGCGCCCAGCAAAGAGCGTTTGATCTGTAATTTGGTGGCAAATTCTTCCTGTGTCCATCCGCGCAGCTTGCGCAGGTACTTCAGATTTTTACCGGCCGTTGACATAGACTAATAAGTTTAGCGCTAAAATACTAATTATTTTATCATAAAGTGATAAAATAGGTCATTAAAATTTCATTTGGAGCGTATTGGGGAGCCATCCTATCTTTGCACATGGCAACAAGAAATAGTGCTCCACAGAAAAAATCCCCCCAGTCAAGTAAGTTTTTAGGTGAAGGTTTAACGTTCGACGACGTTTTACTGGTTCCCGCTTATTCACAAGTGCTGCCCAGAGAGGTAGAGGTTCGTACCTGGCTTACCAAAAGCATTCAATTAAATGTTCCCATGTTATCGGCCGCCATGGATACGGTAACAGAGGCCAACCTGGCAATTGCCCTGGCCCGCGAAGGCGGTTTGGGTATTCTGCATAAGAATATGAGCATCGGACAGCAGGTTGAACAGGCGCGGAAAGTGAAAAGAAGTGAAAGCGGCCTTATTCTGGACCCTATAACACTGCATGAAGAAGCCACCATTGGCGATGCCCAACGGTTAATGAAAGAAAACCGCATTGGTGGCATTCCCATCGTTGATAAAAATAAAAAGCTGGTTGGCATTTTAACCAATCGCGATCTGCGTTTTCAAACAGACCACAAACGTGTTGTTAGTGAGGTAATGACAAGGGAAAACCTCATTACAGCTCCTGAAGGCACCAATCTTAAAAAAGCGGAAAAGATTTTACAGCAATATAAAATTGAAAAGTTACCGATAGTTAAAAAAGACGGTACCTTGTTTGGACTGATCACCTATCGCGATATTCTGCAGGTGCAGGACTTTCCCAATGCAGTGAAAGATTCATACGGCCGTTTACTGGTGGGCGCAGCGCTGGGTATTACCCGCGACCTGCTCGACCGGGCGGCTGCGCTGCAACAAATAGGTGTAGATGTAGTGTGTTTGGATAGCGCACATGGTCATAGTAAAGGAGTGATCGATGCGCTGAAGACGCTGAAGAAAAACTTTAAAAAGCTGCAGGTGATTTCGGGAAATGTGGGAACCGCTGCCGGGGCAAAAGCGTTGGCTGAAGCAGGCGCCGATGCGGTAAAAGTAGGTATTGGCCCCGGTTCAATTTGTACTACCCGTATCGTTGCCGGTGCAGGTGTTCCGCAGATCACCGCTATTATGGAAGCGGCATCAGTACTACATAAAATGGGTATTCCATTAATTGCCGATGGTGGTATCCGTTACACCGGTGATATGGTGAAAGCACTGGCTGCCGGCGCCAACCTGGTAATGATGGGCAGCATTTTTGCCGGAACTGAAGAAAGCCCTGGCGAAACCATTATATATGAAGGAAGAAAATTCAAACAATACCGGGGTATGGGTTCACTGGGCGCTATGAGCCAGGGTAGTGGCGACCGCTACTTCCAGGATGTGGAAGCCGATATCAAAAAATATGTACCCGAAGGCATTGAAGGCCGGGTGGCATTTAAAGGAAGCTTGAGCGAGATCGTTTATCAATATGTTGGTGGCCTTAGATCAGGAATGGGTTATTGCGGGGCAAAAGACATCAAAGCCTTACAGCAGGCGCAGTTTGTTCGCATTACCAATGCCGGGATGAAAGAAAGCCACGCACACGATATAGAAATTACAAGAGAAGCACCGAACTATAGTAGAAGATAGTTTTTTGTTCCAGGTTGCAGGTTACATGTTCCAGGGAAGGCAGGTGAAAAACCTGTAACTTGAAACTTGTAACCTGTAATTTTTTAAATTCATCCTGATGAAGTTCAGTAGATTTTTGTTGTTTGTTTTCTCCTTCTGCTGTTTAAAAGCCGTAGCTCAATCGGATACAAGTCATTTACGCATCAGCCTGCTTACCTGTAGCCCGGGCATGGAATTGTATTCAACATTTGGGCATACGGCCCTGCGGGTTACCGACAGCGCGCACGGCGTGGATATGGTTTATAACTACGGTACTTTCGACGATCGCGATCCAAACTTTTATGCAAAGTTCACCAGGGGTATTATGCGGTATGCCCTTTCTAATTATTCCTACCAGGAGTTTTTACAGGAATACTATTCCGAAGATCGTGGGGTAATAGAACAGGAGCTGCTGTTGACCGGCGAACAAAAACAACGGATGTATGCCGCCCTGCAACAAAATGCACTGGAACAAAACCGGTACTACAATTATTATTTTCATACCGATAACTGTACTACCCGCGCCCGCGATATGATCGTTCGGCAAACCGGCGCCTCGGTGGTTTTCAAAAATATTCTTCCCGAAAAAAGACCAACTTACCGAAACCTGATACACACTTATCTCGATAAAGGCGGTCAAAGCTGGAGCAAGTTTGGCATCGATCTTTGTTTGGGAAGTAATTTCGATGACCGGGTAACCAACGACCAGTCGATGTTTTTGCCTGATTACCTGATGTGGGGGCTCGACAGTGCCACTGCCGACGGCCATCCATTAGTAGCCAGCAAGCAGGAGGTTGTGCGCTTTCCACTGATGAAGCCACAGATCGATCTTCCGCCGGTACTTTTTTTCACTGTATTGTTTTTAATTATTGGATTGTTATCTTTCATTCCCACCAGATTTGTAAAGGCCTTTCTGAATGTATTTGACAGCGTCTTTTTTCTATGCATAGGCATCTTTGGTTTATTGGTTGTAACCTTATGGGTTATCCGCGTTGATACGGTTTGCCGCAATAACTTTAATGTGCTTTGGGCATTGCCTACTCATTTCTTTGTTGCCTTTGTAGTGTATTTAAAAAGAAAATGGCTGCAACAATATTTCCGGATCGTATTTGTGCTCACTGCATTATTTACGCTTTGCTGGTTCTTTATTCCACAACAAATAAATGTTGGCGTATTGCCGTTGCTGGGCATCATTCTGCTGCGGAGTTATTTCCGCGGGAATTTACCTTTTACAAAACGAGTAACTACGAACGTCCCAAACAATTTCCACAACGCCAGAAGGATAAATATTGAATTGTAGTACCTTCAGGTCATGGCAACAGAAAACAATATTCTACTAAATGATAAACCGGTATTTTATCGTGTAGAAGGGCAGGGAAAGCCGGTTGTGTTGATACATGGCTTTGCAGAAGATGGCACTGTGTGGGAGCACCAGGTAGAATATTTAAAAAGCAGGTTTCAACTAATCATACCAGACCTTCCTGGAAGTGGCCGCTCACCCATTAATGATGCTGACTGGTCGATGGAATATTTTGCCGAATGCATTCACCACATATTGGACCAGGAAAATATCAAAACAGCCAGCGTGATAGGGCATAGTATGGGAGGATATATTACCCTGGCGTTTGCAGAAAAATATCCCGACCGCCTGCAATCATTTGGGTTGTTTCATTCCACTGCGTATGCCGATAGTGAAGAGAAAAAGACGGCCCGCCGCCGGGGCATCGAATTCATCCAGCAATATGGCGCTGCTAAATTTTTAGAGCAATCTTACCCCAATCTTTTCTCCGATGTATCAAAAAAGCACCAGCCCGAACTAGTGCATAAATTATTAGCCCGCTACACCAACTTTGTTAGCCAATCGCTCGTAAATTACTACCGGGCCATGATAGTGCGCCCTGATAGGACCAGCGTTCTCAAAAACTTTTCCCGCCCTGTATTGTTCATTATGGGAAAATTAGATAACACGATACCATATGAGCAGGTAGTGCAACAGTGTTATATGCCTGGATTGTCATATATTCATACACTTGAACAATCCGGTCATATGGGAATGTGGGAAGAACCTGAACTAAGTAACGTTTTCGTTGAAGAGTTTTTGATGCATGGCCAATTTGTATAACGTAAACGGTGTTGTAGCCCAGCCTAATGAGAAGATCCCTGGCGATAGCTTTGTTGTTATTTTTTGGAACGATCCAGTCCCTCTTTGCCGAGCATATCAAGGGTGGGGAAATGTTTTATGAGTACCTGGGACCCGGAAGCGATGCCAATACTTCTCAATACCGTGTTACTTTAAAGTTATATATCGACTGTAATGCCACGAGTAGCGGGCAGCTTGACACCGAGATCAAGTTGACTGTTTTTGATAAATCTTCTAATGGACAACTGCGTGGCAGTCCGTTTACGGCGCCTTACATCGGCGATGTATTTTTGAAGTTCGATCCCAATTCCAATCCCTGTATCAGCAATCCTCCTACAGATGTGTGTTACCGGGTGCGCTCGTTTTCCACAATTATTACAGTGCCCATAAATGCCAACGGATACACCATTGCCTATCAGCGCTGTTGCCGTATCAATAATATCGTAAATATGGTGGCGCCCAGTAATTCAGTGGGTGCAACATATATGTGCGAAATTCCCGGCACCAATGGTTTGGCGGATGCCTATAAAAATTCAAGCCCCCGGTTTTTGCCCAACGATGCTACCGCCATTTGCCGCGGCAGTAATTTTACTTTGAGCTTTGCTGCAACAGAACCTGATGGTACCGATTCCATCGCTTATACTTTCTGCAGTGGTTTTATAGGCGCTTCTTCCGGCTCGCCCAGTCCCGTTACAGCCTCCACGCCGCCTTATTCATCGTTGAATTATCAATCGCCTTTTAATGGGAATGCGCCCCTGGGCGCACAGGTGACCATTAATTCCAAAACAGGAGTCATCAGTGGCATTGCGCCTTCAACTATCGGTCAGTATGTGATAACGGTTTGTGCGTATGAATACCGCCAGGGCGTTTTGATCAATATCCATCGCAAGGATGTGCATGTGAAAGTGTCGGATTGTATTCCGCTGGAAGCCCTGCTGAATCCCAATTATTCTTTTTGCGACGACTTCCTGGTAACTTTTAAAAACGAGCAGGTGAATCCCTCCGGTTCAGTATACACCTGGGATTATGGCGATGGTTCGCCACCTGAAACCACTACCGATCCTGAAGGCAGGATACAGCACCAATATAAAGACACCGGTACCTATACAGTTAAATTGAAAGTGGTACTGGCCGGACAGTGTGAAGATGAAACCGTAACGCTGGCAAAAGTGTATCCCGGTTTCTTCCCCGCCTTTTCGGTGCAGGGCAGTTGTTTACTATTGCCTTTACAGTTCATTGATCAAACTACTTCAAAATATGGGCACGCGGCTAAATGGAGCTGGGATTTTGGTGATGAAACTACTACTGCAGATGTATCGACCGTGAAAAACCCAACCTGGAAGTACAACACTACCGGGTTAAAAAATGTAACGCTCACAGTAGAAAGCGATAAGGGGTGCGTGGGTACTGTTACCAACAAGGCCGATGTGCGGGATAAACCAGCCATTTACCTGCCCTTTACCGATACCCTGATCTGCAGCATCGATACCTTGCCCCTGATCGCAGGCGGAAATGGGGTCTTCTCCTGGGCGCCTAAATATAATATCCTCAATGAAAATACGCCTACACCATTGGTGTGGCCAAAGATCACTACTACCTATACCGTAACCTTAAACGAA
>JAJKIL010000166.1 GCA_021154515.1 Niastella sp.
GCAATGCCAGCACCTGGGCCTTCTTATTGTTTTTAAAAGCCACCCATTCCTTATCGCGGTTTCTGGCTTTTCTCAGCAATTCCCTGAATTCAGGGGCTTTTTTTTCTAGTTCAGCCAAAGCCGCCGGCGGATTGGTAAACGCCGGATTGTTTTTCATTTTTTCCGGAACGTTTTCGATAAGCGATGCCAGTTCATATTCGTTGGTAAACATAATTATACCTTTTTTCATAACTGAAAAATTTAAGAATTAAAGAATAAATATCCAGGTCAGGCTATCGATCGGGCCTTACACAACCTGCCCCCGCGCGTTGGGATTTCATTGGCCAATGAAAGTGTTCGTGTGCGTGTATCTATACCTGCCCGGTTAACAATTCAAATATACCTTGGAGAACAGATTCATAAAGGTGGTAAAGGTGGTACCACCTACCATACCGCATTGATTATGAGAGAGAAGAATTTTAAAAATAGTTTAAATCAGGTCCGGATCGATTAAAAAGAAAGTCCATTCCGTTTAACGCAAAGGGCTTTTAATTAAACGAAACGGACATCCGGTTAAACGCAAAACGCTTTTAATTAAATCGAAAGGCAATTCCGTTTAATGCAAACGGCTTCCGATTAAACGAAACGGACATCCGGTTAAACGCAAACGGCTTTTAATTAAATCGAAAGGCAATTTCGTTTAATGCAAACGGCTTCCAATTAAACGAAACGGACATCCGGTTTAACGCGAAACGCTTTTAATTATATCAAAAGGCAGTTTCTTTTAACGGCAGTGGTAGAAAACAAAAAATAGGGGCGTGAAGGTTATGACCCAGGCTCAATTCACCGGATCAGCAATACGGTTCCTTTCAGGTATATCTCCCGCATATTGTTCAGTACTTTATAACGTATTACCCAGGTATAGGGTAATGAAGCCGCTTCCGGAGCGTTTGCGGTATCCTACTGCTGAGCAGGAGACAAACCCCGACAACTATGCTACCGTAAGAAGCCAGGACAACTTTACAACCCCAATATTTTGGGTGCCTGCAGCTTTGAGAACTGTAAACCCATTTTGGGATAATTACAATTACGAATAAACTAAGCGCATTGTAAGCACTGCATGCTGTTACAAGGGCTGTCTCAATTAAATGAGGCAACCTCTTTTTTTACCTTGAGAGCCCAACCAACGTTTATGTTCAACATAAGGTATCATTAACATTGTAACACGTCTTCTGGCAACGATTGCATAAATAATAATGAGTAAACAATGAGTGTAACCGGACTGTGGCATCAGGCTTGATGCGTTTGTAAGCAAATTAATTGCTCCATGAGAAAAAATCGATTCTTGTCGCTTTTAGGCATTGCTATGTGCCTGGCTAATTCCGTTTCCCTGGCTCAAACTCAATGTAACGTCGTTGGCTGGGCCAGCCAAAACGGTGGAGTTACCGGCGGCGGTTCCGCAACACCAACCGTTGTAACCACTTACACAGATCTGAAGACGGCTATTACTTCTTCTTCAGTAAAAGTCGTTCACATTTCAGGGACCATTACCATTCCTTCGGGTGGCCGTATCAGTTTCCAGGACCAATCGGGCAAAACAATTTATGGACTGCCCGGTTCACGCCTCGTGTCGAACGATCTCACAAAAGACAATTCGGGCATTATTTATGTAAAAAGATGTTCGAATATTATTTTCAGGAACGTCACGTTGGAAGGGCCTGGTGCGTACGATACCGATGGCTGGGACAATATGACCCTGGATGCCAGCACCAATATCTGGATCGATCATTGCGAATTCCAGGATGGCATGGATGGCAACCTCGATATCAAGAATGCATCCGATTACGTTTCGGTTACCTGGTGTAAGTTCATTTATAACAAAGCGCCTATACCCGGTGGCCCCGGTGGTTCAAATGACCATCGTTTCTCGAACCTATTCGGCTCAAGCGATGGTGCCACCGGCGACAGGGGGCATTTGCGGGTAACCATGCAGCATTGCTGGTGGGCCCAGGGATGTAAAGCTCGCATGCCAAGAGTGCGGTTTGGAAAAGTGCATGTAGTGAACAATGTTTTCAATAGCACCGTAGCGGCGCAATGCGTTATGGCCGGCTTCGAGGCAGACCTCTTGGTTGAAAGCAATGTGTTTGAAAATGTGACATCGCCCATCGATAAGATGGATAATACCTTCACCGCAATCACTTCCCGCAATAATATTTTTACCAATACAACCGGCAACACCGCCGGAAGCGGAACAGCATTTATACCGCCTTATTCATTAAGTATAGATTCAGCTGTGAATGTGAAAGGCCTGGTTACACAAAGCGCGGGCGCAACACTTACAAGCCCCACATGTGATACTACAAGTACACCAGTTACGTACACGCTTACTACAACTGCTTCCCCATCGGCCGGCGGTTCAGTAACCGGTGCGGGCACTTATAATTCAGGAACCGTAGTTACAGTAACTGCGACCGCTGCTTCAGGGTATACATTCACCGGTTTTAGCGGCGATGCTTCAGGCACTGCCGCATCTACCACCGTAACTATGAGCGGCAATAAATCGGTTACAGCGAATTTCCAGGCACAGCAAACCGGTGGTGATTCAACATCCATCAGGATAGAAGATGATGCAACCACGGCACAGGGGCTTTGCAGCTATGACGGAGCTATCAGTTCCAATTCAGGTGCGGCAAATGGAAGAGTTATTAACCTCAGCAACAGTACCGGCAAAGGTGTAACCTGGAAGGTAAGCGCGCCGGCAGCAGGCTCGTACAAATTAATCTGGCGTTATGTAAACAGCAGCAGCAGCAATACCTATACGATGGCCCTTATTGTAAACGGTACAACGGTGAACAGCGCCCAGCCTTTTGCAAAAACAGGCAGCAGCACCACGTTTGCGCTCAGCGCGGCCACCGTATCATTAAACGCAGGTGGCAATACCATTCGTCTTGAATCCGTAGCGTCACCTGCTACTGCCGATATCGATTATATAGAAGTTACAGGAAATGGGCCTGCTGCCGCAGACTGCGCCAGCGGTGCAAGGCAGGTCATGACAACAACAGAAATCATAACAGGTATGTATCCCAATCCAACGCATGGGCTTTCCACTATATCCCTTTCATTGGAAAGTAATGAAGAAGTTGTAATAAAAGTGTTTGATGAGCAGGGCCGCCTGGTGAATTCGATGAACACTATCAGATCGATTACTGCAGGTACGCAACAGGTGTCTTTGAACATGAAAAACAGACAACCCGGTTTGTACAATATTGTTGTAAACAGCAACAAAGGCAAAAAGCAAACGTACAGGCTATTGGTAAAGTAAGGAGATGTTAGCCGTTCTCATTTTACAAAGCAGGTCGAGAGGCCTGCTTTTTTGTGTGCGCCAGGCATGGTTATAAGCTCTAGGGTGCAAGTCCTGAATGAGCGTGGCAGTACGTTATGAATGGGTAGTAGAGCTGGATTTGGAGAAATTTTTCGATCGGGTGAACCATGACCGGTTAATGTCGCTGCTGGTCCAACAGAGAGTTTAGTCGATTTTCTCCCTGCTTTACAAGCCATAAAACGCGGTTATTACATTAACTTTGCGCAAAAAAGAAGATGGCATTTTCCGCTTTGGGTTTATCTGCACCTTTATTAAAGGCAATAGGCGAGCAGTCATTTACACAGCCTACGCCTGTGCAGCAACAGGCTATTCCTGCTATCTTACAGGGAAAGGATATACTTGGTATATCTAAAACCGGCTCTGGCAAAACTGCCGGTTATGTATTGCCTATATTGGAATTGTGCCAGCGCCGGGTAGAAAAGAAAGACAGGCACGTGCGGGTACTGGTAATGGTGCCCACCCGCGAGCTGGCTATCCAGGTAAGTGATGTTTGTAAAACCTTCTGCGCTCACCTGCCGAATAAAATAAAAACAATGGCGGTGTATGGTGGTGTTTCCATCAACCCGCAAATGATGGCTTTGCATGGCATCGAAATATTAATAGCTACGCCAGGCCGGTTGCTTGATCTGGTAGACCATAAAGCCGTACACTTGTCACAAGTAGAGATACTGGTGCTGGATGAAGCCGATAAAATGCTGAACCTGGGCTTTAAAGAGGAGATGGATAAGGTGTTTCAGCTGCTACCGGCCAAACGCCAGAACCTGTTGTTCTCTGCCACTACCAGTGATGATATTAAAGATATGCAGCGTCACCTGCTTCACCAGCCGGTAACGATTGAAGTGGTAGAAGAAGAGCAGAGCATTGAACTGATTGAACAACTTGCCTATCATGTAACCGAAGCACGTAAGGGACCGTTATTACGTTACCTGATCAAGAATGAAGATATGCAGCAGGTGCTGGTGTTTACCTCTGCCGTAAGAACGGCAGATAACCTTACCGGCAAACTTATCAAAAATCGTATCCAGGCAGCTTCTTTGCACGGGCATTTGAGCCAGACTGCCCGTCTTGAAACGCTGCAGCGTTTTAAAGCAGGCAAGCTGCGGGTACTGGTAGCGTCTGATCTTGCTTCGCGGGGTATTGATATTCAGCAATTGCCCATAGTCATTAATTATGAGCTGCCACGTTCTCCCAAAGATTATATTCACCGTATCGGCCGTACCGGCAGGGCAGGGGTTTCGGGCAGGGCTATTTCGCTGATCTGTCCTGAAGACGAGCATCATTTTGGCATCATCCAGAAAAAAATGGGGAAAAAAGTAGAAATACTGGAAAGTGACGATATTAATCTCCAGGGCTTTTAATAATTACGCCGGTAGACATCCGCCTCAATATTGGCCAGCAGTAAAAAGCCTCCCCCGGGTTAAACCGAAAAGAGGCTTTTAACTAGAATTACGTTTTTAATTATCTACACTATCTTATACTTTATCAATAGTAATACATCATCAATTTTTGCTGCATCCAGTGCATTGGTAGTAGAAGCAATATTCCAGGTTTTAATAAAGTCACCTGTTTGACTGGTATGTCCTTGTTTTAATTCTCCTAAATCAGTAACCGGGGTAAAGCTTACGGCCTGACCATTGATCTGCATGTTCAGCGAATTGAGATTTACCGTTTGACCGGTTTTTAACTTAAGCAGCACGATAACATCCTCAGTATCGTCGATAACGATATTTTTTATGCTTAGCCAGTATGGAAGATGACTCTGTGTAATATTGAAATTTACCTGCTGCGATGTTGTTGGCGGATGCAACAGTTGATGAAATTCTGTTGAAAAATCGGCTTTCAGGCTAAACAGTTTAAAGAAACCGGTACCATTTTCATACGTTTTTATGATCTGATCAAAATGGTTGTTTAACTCTGTTTTTACCTTTGTAGCTAATACTGCTCCTCCCTGCCGTGCTGTATACCGCACATGAAGAATGACATCACTAATGCTGTTCAGATCGAAATTCTTAAAGTCTTTATTTAATTCCAGCTTCCATTCGCTGATAGCGCCATGTCCTTCAAAAGGCAGATAGCGTTCATCGCGCAGGTTAGATTCGAACAATCCGTTGTCATTTTGCGCGTTGCTGGTTACCATTTGCTGAATGGAAGAAAAATTAAATATAAATCCCGGATCATTCTCCGTTGGAGCTGTTGAATAATCAACATTGGCGGCATCCGCTGAAATCCGTATACGGCTTTTGAGTATGGTGAGCGTGCAATTTACGTTGTTATAAGGCCCTGTAATGCAGGGTATGCTTACGGCTGCCGACTTAATACGCCGGAAATAATGGCCCGGATAATCAATATCGAACAGCTCCTCGGGTAAATTGATGAAGCAAACGCCGTTTTGTTTCAGTTTCACCAATGCCAACGGGTCTACCTGGTTTAGTGAAATGTGCTTCATTATCTCAAACTCCCGTTTGTTTTTGTCGAAATAAGAAGCATCCAAACGTTTCAGATCAAGCGCCAGTTTTTCACCCGACAACAATCCTTTTTTCAGACTATCCCAATAAGTCGATTGAATGAAACCGGAATCGGGAATACCCAATTCGTACCGGTAACATCTTTCAGCCCTTTTTGCCATATCAAATGCCAATTGGTAACTCTGGAAGTATACACCCGAAATTTGTGTTATCATCCATTCATATAACTGCTGGTTGGTGAATTTGCTGCGCATGTATTGGCTTACTTCTTTCGCCTGATCGATCTGCAGTTGCTGGTTATCCAGTTCTTTCTGTGCTATATCCAACCGTATCTGTGCGGCCGTGATCTGCTGATCTATACTTACAATTTCCTTTTGGGCCGAACGTACCTGGTAATCCCAGTCTTCTTTACGCCGCTGATAGCCCCCCTGTGTTGAAGCCAGTGAAGCGCCTTTATCCAATGCCGTTGCAATAGACGATATGGTTTTGGTAGCTGTTTCGGCTACATCACCAAACTCCTGCCCGCCAATACTTACTGTAACATGGGGCGAACCACCAAACCCCGATCCACCCGCAACAAACTGGGGAATGGCTTTCAATCCACCGGCCAGTATATAACCAGCCGCAATGGCTACATCGAGAATGGTTGACGCAGTTGACAAAGCAAAGGCCACGGTTTCACCTGTGTTCATAAATTCGAGGCCTGAATAGTAATCTAATTTTTCTTCGGTTACAGCTTTTGTCTTATTCAGCTGCTCAATATTGGCTTTGGCTTCGTCTACCTGTGTTTTGCGCACCAGCTTTACAGCTTCATACATCCGAATTTCCTGGGTTGAGCGCAGCAACGCCATCGCTTCTCCATCGCGTTTTTCCAGGGCAGCTAATAAAGCACCGCCTAATGATTTTATTTCATTGCAAAATTCATTTGCTTTTTGCAGGCAAATTGAAAAACGGTAATTGGGCAATGATGCATTCAAACCTGAGATGGCTGCGCCCAGGTTAACACCTGATGTCACTGCTTTCACCAACAGCGCCGGATCAATTGGCGGATCAAATAATGCCAGTTGTCGCTCAATGCCATCAATATTCATCGAATGCCTGATCTTGAACAACCTGTCGGCAATGGTATTGCGATAGGATTGTAATTTTTCGTTGGGCGGCAGGCAAAAATAAAACATATCTATATCGGGCAACGGTCCGCCGCCATTGTTAAATTCCTGCACATCGTCGGTGAAATAGGGAATGAAGTTTTCCACTTCAACCAGCGCATTGGAAAAAGCATCCAGTTTTGAGTCAAGCTGATTGTAGTTGAGCACCGGCGGTTCAAAGAAATTAGGAATGGTTTTCGGTTTTGGCCCCAGAATTACTGCTCCCAGTATATACAATTGTGCAGCTGAGGTAATATTTTCTCTTGTATCGGTCCTGAACAAATTATCGCCCCAGGCTATCAGGTTGTCGAGATATTTCATTACCGTACTTTTCTGATAGGCCACTGTTCTGAACTGTGCAATGCGGTGTGGTTGGAACGGATTCCTGCGCCAGTCATCCACATCTTTTATCAGATCGGTATTGCCGCCGTTGATCATATTCAGTATCTGGTCAATCCGTTCATTGATGTAATCCTGATTAGCCCTTACAAAGAATGGTTTGGTATTCCAGAATCTTTGTGGTGAGGTATAAGCAGATGCATCGGTAGGGTTAAAAATATAATGATACCAACGCATGGCTTCTTCAAACTGTTGATTGTTGGAAAGCTTTTGCGCAATCAACATGGGTGCATGATAAAATAATTCCCAGTTATATTCCGAATAGCTTCCCCAGGCGTTGAAATCCATCGTTTCTTTCGGATAACCCGGATTGGTTAGTGTATCGGGATCGAGTGGGTTAGGCACCACTCTTGTATCATCGTTGTTTACTACCCAGGTAGGCGAGTAAGTAAGTGAAAAATCAAATTTTTCCAATTCGGGGAATTTGGCCTGATCGAGTAATTGCACCTCGCGCTTCAAAATGCCATCCAATCCTTTCGTGTACAATTGCTTTATCAAAAAGCATACATGCGGATGATAGAAATTATTGAACTTTACCCCATACTTCACTTGCGGCCATTGTCCATCTTCAAAAAATGGTTTTAAGATATCAGGCAGTTTCCCTGTTCGCATAATTTCCTGGATGATCTTGAGGATATCCGAGTAAAACAATTCTGCTTTTAAAGGCTGCTGGTTGTCGGTCTTCCGTTTGTATAAAATAATTTCCTGCGGAACAAAGAACGTACGGCCTTTATCTTCATAAAAGAAAGGCAGGAAGGTGCCAACGGGATGCGGCAACCGGTTATCGCTGGCAAAAGTTTTAAATTGCCCATTCCCATTCACTTTAAGATAATTCCAGTAGATCTGTAAAAATATCTTATCAAAGAATGACAATTGAGCCGATTGCGGGGTACGGAACGAGCCCGGTGTTTTTTGTAAGATGGGCACATGATTAATAAACAGGTTTCCCTGCTGGAATGCCAGTACATCGTTTTTATAATCAGGTGCTTCCTGGCTTTCCAGGTACTTTAATTCACTGCGCTCAAACTGCGGGATCAGCGGATAGCTGATCAAACTTCTTACCTGCACATCGTCGAGCACTTCGGGGGTACCATGGCAACTGCCCAGGTCGAAGAAGTTTACAGGAGCTGTATAAAAATCATTATCATTTTCCGGAGAATTGTTTATATAACAACCTACCAGGTATCTGCCTGCAAGGGCTAACAGATCGATAGGAATAAAGGAGAAATTTTCCTTTGCAAACTGACCATACAAATTTTTGGTGCCACTGTAATGGTCTGGACAGTCGATTGATGTTTTGGAGATCTTTTTCGGTGTCCATTTATTATTCCTTAATTCAGAAACTGCCAGGTGTATTTCCCAGTATTTACTGGGCTTATCAATGTTGAAGTTTTTTTGACCGGGGTTTGGCGCATCGGTAGAAGTAGGCTCAATGGTCTTTTCGCGAAATTCAGGCCAATATAAATACAGGCGGCGGTTAATTACTATGGGTACTACATGGGTTGAATCAATTTCCAGCTCTACTTTTTCCCAGGCAGTCCAATAGCGGTCCTCCACCCATTTCCGGTAATAATAAATATGCGGATCATCGTACGTGCGGGCGAACACATGGAGCGTATAGGTTTCTTCTTCATAATAAAAACCACTTACATCGAGGCGCGCCACATTATCCAGCTTTTCGAGGTAGGATAAATAAGCGTTCTCTACATTTTTGGTATTTATTTCATTTTGCGTCAGCTCATTTTCCAGTTCCTCAAAGAAGGGCGATTTATCGAGTCGGAGCTCGGGCTCTATCCAGTTTTCGGGGTATAAAAACACTTTCCGGTTTGCA